>JASFGZ010000004.1:0-31498 GCA_050123495.1 Desulfobacterales bacterium | reverse complement strand
AACTGTTACGAATATTATCGTTCCCGGCGAAAACTTCGACACCAGACTCTTTTAGGAGAAGAATGGGTGGAATCGCACTTGCGCCGAAACCGTTCGTCATTAGAGATAAACCCGCTTCCGCCATGATGGATGCAGTTTCTTTTACGAGCGCGTCGTTAACCGTTCCCAAACAAAATCCATGGCTTAGTGTCACCTTTCCATTCAATTCGGACGCTTTCGTCTTTTCGCAGATTGAGCGGACGGAAAGAATACCGATTTCTCCAGGTTCATGCAGATGGATATCGATACCTACACTTCTCTTTTCAGCAATGTCGAAAAGAGCATCCAGCTGTCCGAAAAGATCTCTATCAATCACCTGTGGATCGATTCCCGCGATTAAATCCGCTCACATTTGAATAGCTTCATCCAAAAGTGCTATCGTGCTATGTGAGCGAACGACACCGCTTTGCGGGAAGGCGACGATTTCGATAGAAATCCGATCTTCGTATTTTTCCCTGACCGCTAGCATCCCTTCGAGCCTTTTCAGTCGGATCTCCTGATCAACATCGATATGACAGCGCATTTCGGTCGTTCCCTGTTCCAAACATTTTTTGGTCAAATTTCCCGCCCGTTGTTCGGTGGAAAAATTCAGCTCTTGCTCGATGTTTTTTTTAGTTTCAATACGATCCGTTCGATCAGGTCCGGCCTCATGCGAGACCCACGGAACCCCCATAAATGTTTTATCCGTATGGTTGTGCCCATCGAAAAAATTGGGAAGTACCAAAGCACCTGACGCATGCAATAGGGAAGATGACTTGTCAATAACAGCGCTTGCGGCCGGAAACACACCCGTTATCAGGCCGTCTGACACACCGCTATCTGCCTGCGTTCCGTCCGGTAACCTTGCGTTAATAATGAAAAGGCTATTTGTTTTCATTGATTAAAACAATTTTTCCATATGCACCTGGAGTCATGACCTGACGATGGGCTTCGGGTGCTTCTGACAGCGGAAATTTGCGGTCGACTACCGGTTTCAATGTCTCGTTTGTCAATCCGGCCCTTAAAGCCGCATGAATACAAACCTTCTCTTGATCAGTAGCATTGAACAAAAGCATGCCGATAATCGATGCCCTGCGAACCATGGCATCACGGGGGTTGATCTCTACCGTTCCCCGGCTGCCGATAATAACAATTCGACCATTCTGCGCGATAATGGTCAGATCGTTTCCCAGGTTCACGTTGGCAAGCATTTCAAGAATGATATCTGCTCCACGGCCATCGGTCAGATCTAAGACCTGCTCATGATAGGCCGACACGGTGTGATCCAGTACATGGTCTGCACCTTCACGAACGACCAGCTGTCGTCCTTTTTCGGTACCACCAGTTCCGATGACGGTTAATCCCGCATTTTTTGCAAGCTGTACGGCGGCAATACCGACGGCTCCTGTCGCCCCATTAATTAACACAGTTTCTCCAGGGAGCGCCTGCGCTCGCTGGAACAAAGCCTGGTAGGAGGTCGAATAAGCCACATTTACAGCAGCTCCCTGGTCATAAGGCATGTTTTTCGGGAGCAAATGAACCATTGATGCCTGGCATAGAGCTTTCTCAGCATATGCGCCTGAAAGCGTTCCGCTGGTATAAACATGATCGCCGATCTTGACCGCGGATACACCATCACCCACAGATTCTATTACTCCGGCGGCTTCCTGCCCGGGGGTATACGGCAAGTCCGGTTTCAGATGATACTCCCCCTGCCGGATATACGTATCCACAGGGTTAATACCAACAGCATGAACCTTTAATACGACCTGTCCGGCTCTGGCCTTTGGATCTGGGACCTCTTCCAATACCATATTTTCAGATGAACCGAATTCATGCACGCGTATTGCTTTCATCTTAAAACCTCCTAGTGGTAATCGGCTTTTTTATAAAATTTAAACCATCCGTTCAGCGATAAAAAAAATTCCTCATCTATCCGTATACCTTCCACTAACCTTATATGCAAGTACTTATCAAAAGCGGCAATGTGCTTGACCTGAGCGGGAAGGCCGCTGTTCTTGTTGCCTCACCTGATTTATATGCGCTCTATAAATTTTTCATACTGAGTTCCTATGTTTGAAATCTTAAGTCGTATGTGAGCATTTTGAGCCGATCCGCAACACCGCCATGGACCTTTAGATGCATTTTTGAGATAGGTTCTAAGCAGTTATTGTCCAAATATAATATCGTTACTGCAAATCCGATTGATTATTGTCAAGCAAAATGATTATATCTAAGCCGGTTGATAAAGAAAAGGAGAATGGGAACGCATGATCTACGACTACATTATCGTTGGGGGTGGTATTGTCGGCGTTTGCACGGCCTGGCAACTGCAACAGCGTTATGCGGACAAGCATGTTCTGTTGTTGGAAAAAGAATCACAGTTTTCAACCCATCAGACCGGACATAACAGCGGCGTGATTCACGCTGGCGTGTATTATCAGCCCGGCAGCTTAAAGGCCAAATTCTGCCGCGAGGGCCTTGAAGCGACCATCAAGTTTTGCCGGGACCACCATATTCCTTACGAACAATGCGGGAAACTCATCGTGGCGACCCATCCAAAAGAATGCAACTGGATGCAACAATTGTTTGAACGGATAAAACAAAACCGAATCGAAGCCGTATGGCTGGATGAGCGCCAGCTTCATCGCCACGAACAGAATATCAGCGGTTTGGGGGCCATTTTAGTGCAGGCGACCGGTATAACAGACTACCAGCAGATCACCTTAAAGATGGCGGCGCTCTTTAAAGCCCGCGGGGGTGAAACCAAACTCAATACTGCCGTTCAGGCATTGGAAGAAAAAGATGACAGGGTTCTGGTGCACACATCCAGAGGTGATTTTAGTGCACGCTATCTTATTGCTTGCGCGGGATTGATGTCGGATCGCGTCGCTAAAATGCTGGGAATCAAAACAAAATTTCAGATCATCCCTTTTCGCGGTGAGTACTATCAATTACAGCTGGAAAAGAAACGCGTCATTCAACATCTCATTTACCCCATACCGGATCCCGACCTGCCTTTTCTGGGCGTGCATCTCACCCGTATGATTGATGGCAGTGTTACCGTCGGTCCCAATGCTGTCTTAGGATTGAAGCGCGAAGGATACAAGAAAACAGACATGAGTCTTCGCGACATGATCGAAATGTTAATGTACCGCGGATTCTGGAAAGTAATTCAGCAAAACTACCGATCGGGCTTATCCGAGTTTAAGAATTCTCTTATTAAAAAAGGCTATCTCGGGCTGGTTAGAAAATATTCTCCCTGGGTTGAGTTAAGTGATTTAAAACCCTATCCGGCCGGGGTGCGCGCCCAGGCAGTTGCTCCAGATGGTACCCTGATTCATGATTTTTTGTTTGAAAACACCGCTCGAACCTTTCATGTTTGCAATGCGCCTTCACCTGCGGCCACTTCAGCCATTCCCATTGGCAATTTTATCCTGGATGAAGTCAGAAAGCACTTCGGCTGAGGGGTTGCCTTTTTTAGAACGATGCCTTCCCCTTATTGTTAAATTCCATGATTTCGCATACGGGCTGGAAATCTATTCCACGCTTCTGATTTCTCAGATGCGCGAACATTTTAGCGCTCTTCGGTTTTGATCCTAGCTTTAGGGGATTGTGTTTCAAAAATATGAATTTTCTCCATATTCACTGCCAATTCGATTTCCTCGTGGCGTTTTGCGCCTGTCCTGGGATCAACCCGGGCCACCAAACTTTGGTCACCGCTGACCACATCCAGTTGGATTTCAGAGCCCAGGGTTTCCACCACCTCGACGACCGCTCTGAAGGAATCGGTGATGGAAGTCTTATCCGAAAAGGTGGCATCCTGGATGTGTTCAGGGCGGATACCGAGAATCACTTCCTGGTTGGTCTTATTTTGGAGAAAAGACTCTTTTTCAGCGGGTATCAGAAGTTTAAATGCGCTGGCATCAACATAAAGCTTTGACTCCTCTGAAACGATCTTTGCGGCCAAAAAATTCATACCGGGACTGCCGATGAAACCCCCGACAAATTTGTTTACAGGATAATCATATATCTCCATGGGCGTACCGACCTGTTGGATTTCCCCCTCGTTCATGATGACGATTTTGGTGCCCATGGTCATGGCTTCCACCTGGTCATGCGTCACATAGATAATAGTCGTATTTAATTGATCGTGCAGTTTGGAAAGTTCCGCCCGCATCTGCCCCCTGAGCTTGGCATCCAGATTGCTCAATGGTTCATCAAAGAGAAATACGTCCGGTTTACGGACGATGGCGCGCCCCACAGCAACGCGTTGACGCTGACCACCCGATAATTCTCTGGGTTTGCGATTCAAAAGATCATGGATGCCCAGGATGTCCGCGGCCTCTTTGACCCGCTGATCGATTTCGGCTTTTGGAAATTTTCTGAGCTTTAGTCCAAATGCCATATTTTGGTAAACGGTCATATGCGGATATAAGGCATAATCCTGAAAGACCATGGCGATGTCGCGATCACGGGGAGGGATGTCATTGACCCGCTTATCGCCGATGTAAATGTTGCCATCGGTCAATTCTTCCAACCCTGCAATCATCCTTAAGGTCGTTGATTTGCCGCACCCCGAGGGCCCGAGCAGAACCAGAAACTCCTTGTCTTCCACATCCAGGTAAAAGCATGAAACCGCCTCAACATCGCCAAAGTTCTTACATACATTTTGTAGTGATACATTCGCCACAGTTTACCTCCAAAACCGATGCAATTTACTTAATTGTTCCTCTTGTCAGTCTGACAATATAATAATCCATGAGAAAGGCAACCGGAGTAAAACAGTTTTCTTCATGGGTAAGATTGTTGACCGTAGCAGACCGAACAAAGCGGTTGCGCATCTTTATGCCTGAGAATTCATAGGCTTCAAATAGGACACGCATGTAGCGACTCCCGATTAATCCTGACGTTGGATCACTATTTTTGAGGTGAATTATAATAGCATATATTTAGAATATCCTTTTATTGTCAACATCTTTATAGATAATTTGCGGACTGCTTGACCCCTTAACGAAAACATGAGATCTTAAAAAGCCATCCACCAAAGAAGAAAGCCATGGCGTAAAGAAAACGCTGCCTTGTCACTGAAAATAAGAACCGGCCAGGACTTTGGTAAAGACCATGAGGCCTGGTGGAAGCGGTGGGAGCAGAATAAACAAGAATGAACAGCATCTTAGCCGTTGACGTCGGTACCCAGTCGCTTAAAGCGTGTGTTGTCGATCGCAATTTATCCATTCTGGAAAGAACTCAGATATTTTACGAACCTCAGGTTAAATCGAAAAATCGGGTGGAAATAGATGCCGAGGTTCTCTGGAGGGCTTTTATCAATGCTTGCGGTGATCTGAAACGTGGAAAGCAGGTTGGGGCGGTCTCATTTTCGACGCTGTGCCCCTCCTTGCTGCCCATGGATGCCGAGGGCAATCCGCTTTATCCCGTCATTCTCCATCTGGATCGCAGAAGCTACCGTCAGGCCATCTGGGCATTGAAGCGCGTCGGGGAGAAAAAATTTCTTGATACGGTCGGAAACCTGCCCATTCCGGGGGGGATTTCAGTTACGAGTCTTTTGTGGATCAAGGAAAATGAGCCTTCGATCTATCATCGGAAGGATGTCACTTTTGGGCATGTTGTCACCTTTTTTATGAAACGCTTAACAGGCCGCTTTGTCATAGATCCATCTAATGCTTCCTTCACGGGCCTTTACGACACGGTTGGATATGCCGATTGGGACGACGGCTTACTGCAAGCGACCCAGATTGCAAGGCAGAAACTCCCGGAAGTGGTGCGCTCCACCACCCTTGTCGGTGAACTCTTCGAACCGGTCGCCCGCTCAATTGGTGTTGGCAGGCACACGCCGGTTATCATTGGTGCCAACGACACGACCTGTGCCTCGGTGGCAGCCGGTGTCACAGAATCCGGGGCTTTGATGAACACCACCGGGACAGTTGATAGTATGGTTCTTTGCCTGGATCGGCCGCTGGTTTCGAAAAATCATCTTCTCAGAACCCATGCGTATCCTAACCGATGGCTGGCGATGCGTACCGTCGGTGCCGGCGGCGCTTCGGTGGAATGGTTTCGGCAGACCTTCTGCAAGGATATGACCCGAAAGGTATTTTATAACGAATATTTGGCCGGCGTGTTGTCACCCCCCCGGAAACCGGAGACATGTTTTCATCCATTTCTGTCAGGCGATCGGCATCGCATCAGACAAAAGCGCGGAGCCTTCACCCGTCTTACTTTGAATACGACCCGTGAAGACTGTCTCCTGGCATTGGCCTACGGTATCGTATCCTTTCAGATTGAAGGTCTTCTGGAATGGCAAAAGAAAGTGCCGCTGAGTCGTGATATATACCATGTGGGCGGCGGTGCCAGTGAGGCTTACACCCGGTTCAAGCAGGAGATGCTTAAAGATTATACCTTCGTCCAATTGGGCGAAGCCTCAGTTTTTGGAGCCGCAAAATTGGCGTGGGCCACCTTGGAGGGGAAATAAATTATAAATCTAAAAATTTTTTAAATTCAGACGAATACAGGTTCTAGTGGCGGACGAAGTTTTTGACACTTCTTGCAGAATTACAACATACTGATTGAGAACCCGCCGTCAACCGGAAGGGCTACCCCTGTCACGAAATCGGAAGCCTGACTGGCCAGAAATATGGCAGCCCCGATCAAGTCTTTTGGATCCCCCCAGCGCCCCATAGGCGTCCGGGATTCCACTCCTTCAGCCAGGCCGGATATATCCTTGCGGGCCTGACGGGTAAGTTTCGTGTCAATCCAGCCCGGTAAGATGGCATTTATTTGGATATTGTCCGGTGCCCACGCTACGGCCAGGTTGCGCATCATCGTGACAATACCTCCCTTGCTGGCACCATACGGTACGAGTTTGGCTCCGCCTAAAATAGCGGTCATCGATCCAATGTTAATAATTTTACCGCCACCCGCTTTCTTCATTGCAGGATATACGGCTTGTGAGCACAGGAATGCCCCGCGCAGATTCGCATCGAGCATGGCGTCCCACTCAGAAACCGTATAATCCTGGGGCATTTTTCGAATGTTGATGCCGGCATTATTTACCAGAATATTGATTCGATCAAATTTATCAAGCGTTTGGTTTACCATATCGCGGATTTTTTCCGCTTTCACCACATCAAATTGGATGCCAAGGACCCGGACATCAAACGCTTCTTTGATTTCGCGCACCGCGCTGGCCGTCTTTTCTTGATTGCGTGCTGCAATGACAATATCCGCCCCCATCCCGGCAAAGCCACGCGCAATTCTTTTGCCAATTCCCCCGTTGCCACCCGTAACAATGGCGACTTTGCCTTTCAGGCTAAACAATTCTTTCATCGATTCCTCCGGCGATATCCTGATAAAAAGGATCTGAAGTCCAAAGAAGATTAAGACAATCTTTCTTCTTCTAATCCTGCATAATCCGGACAAGCCAGAACCAAACAGGCTATCACTGCATTGATTACTGAAAACCGGTCCTGCTGAAGCGGAAGTGGAAAATTGGAATGCTGGAATGCTGGAATATTGGGTTATAAATTCGGAAAAGGTCTATTTTTAATTAAAATTGAGATGCATTCCGATTAAACCAACCCATTTATCCACTATTCCATCATTCCAATACGATGGATCTGCTTGGTAACAAGTATTAAACTTTTTTTGCCACAAAATGCACAAAAATTACAACTAAGGTACTAATTCTGGCAGGATCATTTGTCAAGCACAGTCAAAACTACCCGAGAAAATACGTAACCCGGTTTTTGAAATGTTTATCAATTAGGACCTAATCCGGATAAACAGGAACAAATTGCCACAAAGGCACCAAGACACAAAACGAAAAGCGTGACTTTTTGGTTAATATTCATCTTTGCGTCTTTGTGTCTTGGTGGCGTAAATGTTTTGCCACAAAATGTAAAAAAAATTTCTACGATACTAAGTTAGGTAAGAATATGAAGCGCAATTGCTTCGATCTCATTCGAAGACGTAAAAATGAGAAAATGAGCTTGACACTCAACAGCAATTCTTCATATGTAATTTTTTAAAAATCCCTCGCTTTCAGGAGGTGGCCCATGGCCAACGGTTATTGGGGACGTATTCTGCGGGTCAATTTAAGTACCCAAGAAATCAGTGTAGACGCGCATGATGAAAAATTCTATCGCACCTATTTAGGCGGCAAGGGAATCGTCGCTCATTATCTAATGAAAGAAGTGCCAGCGGGTTGCGATCCGCTGGGTCCGGATAACGTTCTGGTTTTTGCAGCCAGCATATTAACCGGTACGGCAATTCCGGGGGCGGCACGCAACAGCGCAGGAGCAAAATCGCCGCTTACCGGTGGCTACGGCGAGGGTGAGGGGGGTGGCGATTGGGGCGTTCGTCTACGTTGGGCGGGATATGATGGCGTGGTGGTAACGGGCCAATCGGAAAAACCGGTTTATCTCTGGATCAATAACGATATGGCTGAACTTCGCGATGCTGCCAAATTGTGGGGTTTGGAAGCCTATGAAACCCAGGAAGCCATTCGCAATGAGGTCGGGGACAAGAAGGCTGCCACTGCCATGATTGGCCCTGCCGGCGAACGGCTCATTCGATATGCCTGCGTTGCCCTCGGGTTGCATGACTTTGTCGGCCGATCGGGAATCGGCGCGGTCATGGGGGCTAAGAAATTAAAAGCCATTGCGGTGAACGGCAACACGCGCCCGGAAGTGGCGAATAAAGAGGGCGTCGCTGAAATTGCCCGCTGGCTGCGTGATAATTATGAGGTCTCATTGGGCACGATGACTGAAATGGGTACTGCTCGCGGCGTACCGCTTTTAAATGCTGCCGGCGGCTTGCCCACTCGCAATTTTAGCGAGAGCAGTTTTGAGGATTATGAAACCATCAGTGGTCGCCATATGACAGATACCATCCTGGTGGATCGATCAAGCTGCTACGGTTGTCCAGTGCACTGTAAACGAATTGTGGAGGTCAACGAAGATGGCATGAAGGTCAGCCGCAAATACGGGGGTCCTGAATACGAGACCGTCGGCGCATTTGGGTCGAATTGTGGAATCGGAGATCTCAAAGCGGTCGCCAAAGCCCATGAGATCTGTGACGCCAACACGCTCGATGTTATTTCTGCCGGCGGCATGATATCCGGCGCCCTTGAATGTGCCGAGCGGGGCCTGTTGCCGCAGGATCTCATCAAGGACCTCGATTTGAGATTCGGCTCCAGCCAAGGTATGCTGGGCCTTTTAAACCAGATTATCAACCGCAAGGGGTTGGGAGATATTCTGGCAGAAGGTCCAAAAGAAATCGCAAATAAATTAGGTCCTGAGGCGGCCTCCTATTTTTTCCATGTGAAGGGCCAGCCACTTCCGCTGCATGAACCGCGCTGGAAACCCGGAATGGGAATCGGTTATACGCTGGCCGCAACCGGCGCCGAGCATATGACCAACATCCATGACAATATGTATGCCAGTGAAGAGGCACCCACCTTTGCAGGCGCACAATACCTGGGGATTCTGGATGCGGTGGAGACCGCCGAGCTCAGTCCGAAAAAGGCGCGGCTGTGGATCTATCTGATGCTCAGCCGATCCATTAATAACAACGTTAGCGTTTGCGCTTTCATGCCCTATGGTCTTGACCACATCGTTGAGCAGGTAAAAAGCGTCACCGCTTGGAATGTATCCAGCTGGGAATTGATGAAAGTTTCGGAACGATCGATTGATCTGGCCCAGGCTTTTAATGTCCGAGAAGGTTTTACCTCAGAAGATGATATCTTGCCGGATCGGTTTTTCGAACCCATGGAGGGGGATGGAGCCCTCAAAGGCCAGAAGATTGATCGTCAGGCGTTCTACGAAACGCGGAACTTAATCTATGAAATGCTTGGCTGGGATCCCCAATCGACCTTACCCAAGCGTTCGAAACTGTATGAACTCGGATTGGACTGGGTGGTGGAAGATTTAGATAAAAGGGGACTCATCAAAAATTGAAAAAGCCCAACAACCCACACGATGAAAAACGCCGCTCGCAGATTACGATACACGTTAAGCTCTCCGGCTTTTTTGCAAAGATGGTGCCCGAAGCAAAATTCGAAGTGGGAATTCATACAGGCGCTACAATTGAAGAATTTCTGATTGTCTTAACGGAGCACTGCGGTGAAAAATTTCGCCGAGCGATTGTGGACCGCAACGGCAAGCCGCATGCTGATATCGCCGTTATTTTCAACAACCGATTTATACCCCCACAACAAATGACAGAACACACCATCCATGAAACGAGCACGTTAAGTATCATTCCAATTGCTGGCGGAGGATAGTAAAAAATTCTTGAAGCGCACTTCGTTTGCCGGCTCAGATCTGAACATTAATGCAATAAGTCGCTTCGAATCAGGAGAAATCTGCCATGGCTCAATATAAGGTAGTGGTGGTCAGCTTAGGTTACGAAACCTATCGGTATGAGCGCGACATTTTAAATCCGATCGGCGCGGAAATCATTCTATCACCTATTGATTGTTCAACAGGAGAAGAAGTGATTGAGGTCGCCAAAGATGCGGATGCCATTCTCGTGCGAGAAACACCCATAACCGCTAAAGTCCTGGACGCATTTGAGCGCTGTAAAATTGTTGCCCGTTATGGGGTTGGGGTCGACAATATCGATCTGGCGCACGCTCGCCGGAAAAAGATTTATGTCAGCAACGTGCCGGATTACGGAACCGAAGATGTATCCGATCATGCGGTGGCGTTATTGCTTGCCTGCATCCGGTCTCTTTTGGTTCGAGACCAAAATCTTCGTAGCGGTGATTTTGAATTGGATATCTGCGACGATATCTACCGAACCACAGGCAAAAATCTGGGTATTATCGGATATGGCAAGATCGCCAGGGCCTTTCATCGCAAATGGAAGGGATTTCTACCGACCAGAGTGCTGGTATACGACCCCTTTGTTGCAGGCGACGTCATCCGTGAAAACGGGGCGGAAAAGGTCGAACTGGATACACTGCTGAGCCAATCGGATTTTATATCGGTACATGCGCCCTTGACTCCGGAGACCCAACATATGATTGATGCAGCCGCCCTGAAGAAAATGAAAAAAACAGCTATCCTGATCAATACCTCGCGTGGTCCCGTCATTGATGAAAATGCATTGATAAAAGCACTTCAGGAAGGGCGGATTTTGAGAGCCGGCTTGGATGTATTTGAAGACGAACCCATCGGAGCAAAGCATCCACTGGTCGATATGTCCAACGTCATACTGACCAGTCATGTGGCCTGGTATTCCAAGGATTCAGCCAAGGACCTGCAAACCGGAGCTGCTAAAGAAATCCTGCGGGTCCTATCGGGTAAACGACCTGTAAACTGGGTGAATCCGTGGTAAGTCTATATAGCTTAAATCCTAATTTAGATCCCCAATTAGGAAATAGACCAATATAAACTACTTGTTAGCTGAGTATAGTCCGTTGTCAGTCGTCCATTGTCCGTTGGATTAGTGTCAATTTTTTGAATACCATGGACCAAGAACAACGCACAACAGACAGTTTGATATTAGAAAAAATCATCTAAACAGCTATATTTTACACTTTGCCTTAAAAAAAATTGGAGATTACCCAAATTGAAGGCACTGAGATATTTAGCCCCAAACCTTGTAAAAACGGAAGACATTGAACAACCTGTCTGTGCCGAGGGTGAGGCCCTTATTCGGGTACATTCAGCCGGAATATGCGGCACCGATATGGCCATTTATACCGGTAAACATCCCCGGGCAAAGGCGCCCCTGATAATGGGCCATGAGTTTGCCGGTGAGATCGCCGCCATACACGCCTCGGAAGCCAACTCTGACCTGACCGTCGGTGACAGGGTCACCGTCTATCCACTTCTGGCCTGCGGTCAATGCTGGGCCTGTAAAAACGGATTCGGTCATGTGTGCCGCGACCTCAAATTAATCGGCATCGATCGCGACGGCGCATTTGCCGAATATGTGAACGTGCCCCTGGATCTGATCCTTAAATATCCTGATGATGTGACCTATGATCAGGGCGCCTTGATAGAGCCTCTGGCTGTTGGTGTGCACGCTTTGGAGATGGCAGGAAAGGAAGATTGGCGCACTGCCGTGGTTATCGGCTGTGGACCTATCGGGTTGTTGGTTGCCCTGTGTCTTCAGCAAACAGCGATCGAAGCGCTTGTTGTTAGCGACATTAACATTCACCGCCTAAAGCGGGCCCAGAAATTGGGTTTCGAGACCTTCAACAGCGCTGAGGGGAAATTGGTGGATTGGGTAAACGAGCGCACCAAGCAAGAAGGCGCAGATATCGTTTTTGAATGTGCCGGTTCGGACGCGGCCGCACTTCAGATGTGCGATCTTCTCAGACCCCGGGGCAAAGTGATCATGGTCAGCATACACAAGGAGCCGCATCATGTAAATTTGCGTGAAGTAAGTTTCAAGGAAATTACAATGATCGGTACCCGCGTTTACACGCGTACTAGCTTTCAAAAGGCCTTACACATGATCAAGGATCTGCCCCTTGATGAACTCATATCTCACAAACTCGATATAAATAACGCTGCCAGTGGATTTGAATTAATGCAGAAACCCGAAGATGTTTGCAAGGTTATCATCGACTTTTGGAAATCGATCTAAAGGAGGACTGTATGCAGTTTATTCGCAAGCGCGTCTTAGCGGGTGAGGTGATGTTGGGCGTCGGTGCAAATATCGGCTCTAGCCTGACTGTTGAAATGATCGGGGCCGCCGGATTTGACTGGATCTGGATTGATTGTGAGCATGGTGCCGGTGACTACAGTGAATTGATCCCTCAAATACAGGCTGCCAGCGTTTATAATGTCCCTGCGATTGTACGGATTGCCTGGAACGAAGCACCTCGATTTAAGCGCGTTCTGGATTTGGGCGCTGCGGGTATTATGGTGCCCTATGTGACCTCAGCCGAAGAAGCGCTGCTGGCCGCCTCAGCCATGCGGTATCCACCGGCAGGTATTCGCGGTGTCGCCAAATTCAACCGCGCCTGCGGGTTCGGTCAGAACTTTGACACGTATTTTAAACAGGCCAACGATAATCTTTTAACCGTGGTTCAGATAGAAACAAAAGAAGCTGTTGATCGGGCGGCGGAAATCGCGGCTGTCGATGGTGTTGATGTGTTGTTTATCGGACCACTGGATTTAAGTGTCAATCTGGATATAACCGGCAACTTTGAACATTCAAATTTTCTGCAAGCCATGGATAAAGTGGCGGCGGCGTGCCGGAAAAACGGAAAAGCCGCCGGGATTCTGGTGCCGAAACTGGATTTTGTTGAAAGTTGGATCGCAAAGGGGTTTACCTTTCTGGTAGTCGGTTCAGATGGCGGGTGTGTCGCCGGCGGTTTAAAATCTATTTATGAAACCTGTCGTCAATTCAAATGAATGGAGGTAAGAGAATGGCATCCCCAGCTATAGCTTGCAGCGGCCCTATCGGAGAGGTTGCGGTCAAGATTTTGGAGCCTTACGGGGACATCGCTGTGGCGGAGGATGGCTCTGAAGAGGCGCTTTTGCGGATTCTCAGAGGGGCTGTCGGGTTGATTCTAAGAGGGGATGGTATCGGCAGTAAACAGGTCATCGAAACGGCAACCGACTTGAAGGTGATCGGACGTTCGGGCGTGGGCTATGACAACGTCGATATCCAAGTCGCCAATGCGCGTAAAATTCCGGTCATCATCACCCCGGGAGCCAACTCCCAGGCAGTTGCCGAAGCGGCGCTGACCTTTATGCTGGCGCTCTGCAAAAAAATAATCCACTGGGATGCCCAACTCAAGCAAGGCAATTGGAGAAGCCGGTTTGAGCAGAGCAGCGGAGACCTTGAAGGAGCCACAATAGGAATTATCGGCTTCGGAAGAATCGGGCGCAAACTTGCAGAGCTGATCCGGCCCTTCGGCATGACCGTGCTCGCCCATGACCCCTTTGTCACAGAAGAGACCGCCCGCGCTTTAGACGTTGCCCTTGTCGAGCTCGATGAGCTGTTGAAGCGATCTGATTTCGTATCGATTCATGCCCTGTTGAATGAAAACACCCAGGGTCTCATCAACAAAACACGCCTGAATCTAATGAAGCCCGGTTCTTTTCTCATTAACCTGGCGCGGGGCGGAATTATTGAAAGCCTCGATATTTTATATGAAGGTTTGACCGATGGACCCCTGGCGGGTGTCGGCCTGGATGTGTTTGATCCGGAGCCGCCCGATGTAGATCATCCGATATTTAAACTGGACAATTGCCTGACATCACCTCACGCCATCTGCATGTCAAGGCGAGCGATGTATACATCCTTTAAAATGATGGCCGAAGACATGGCAGCTGTGCTGGATGGCCGCCAACCACGTTTTGTGGCAAATCCGGAAGCTTTGGAATAAATTTGAAATGGTACCTCTTTTTGTGCTCGCCCATTTCAGCCACCACATATTAACTGCGCGCGTTGTTCCGCTGCCGCGACGGTTGCTGTGAGCTTTATCTGTTTCTTGTTTCTGAGAGGAAGTCGGCGTTAACATCATCAAGCGAATCGCGCATTGTTCATCGCTTACATAAAAATCGAACATTCCGACAAATAATTAATTGCACTATGTTACAGAACATATTTTCATCACGAAAACACGAAATTTAGAAAGCACGAAATTTATTTTTATTTTTTTCGTGTTTTCGTCCTTTCGCGCTTTCGTGATTAATATTTCATGCTAAGGATTTCGCTTTATTTCATTTTCTAGGCATCCGAGACGATTTTTTTCAATTCATCACCGTTGCGCTTCCACCAATTGTACAAAATTACAAGGTCGGAACCGATGTTGAAGTGACGGACACCCAGATCAAGATAGTATTTCGCCTGATCCACGCTGGCTATCTCGGCTCGGGGCGGCACACCCATTTTTAGCGCGGTTTCGAAAACTTTACGTTCAACGGCTTTTACTTCTGCCGATTTTTTTCCACCCGGGCGGCCGATACTCATCGAAAAGTCTACCGGCCCCCACTGAATCATATCGACGCCCTTGACCGCCAGAATTTCCTCCAACTGTTCGACCGCGGACTGCTTTTCGATCATGATCAGCACGACCACCTCCCTGAGTGCCCGAACATACTCGGCCGACCCTGCTTTTCCCATATAGGCAAAGCGGCGCAATCCGGAACCGTATATGCCGCCATCTTCAGGTGTCTCCGGGCGGACGATACGGACGCACTGATCAACTTCATCCACTACCCGGCAATCGGTAAACAAAACACCCTGAAATCCGGCCCCAATGCCCCGCTGGGCGAGAAAACCCCTGGGTTCCTGATCGACCTTGATGACGGCGGACATGTTAAACAGTTCCGCCGCCCGGCAGAAATTATCCAGGGAATACAAGTCAAATGGGGCGTATTCAGCCAAAAACTCGACATAGTCAAACATCCCCGTGTGTCCGATTGCTTCCACAACCGACGGCCAGGTACTATGGACCCGGGTGCCGATCGATGATTTGCCGGCATTTAACAACGCGCGTAATTTGTTCGGTCTCATACGGTTACCTCTATTTTAATTTGCCATGGGAAGTAGTCTCCTATCCGCATTAAATTTGAGTGCTAAAGGTGTTTCATCCACAGTGATATTTTCATGTTCCCGAAGTTCGGGCAGCACAGCTTCTGTCGCCCAGAATGTCTCCATCAAACTGGTGTTGACAATTCTCACCATGCGGGCTCTGAGCGGATCCGGTGAGCGATTCAATGCGGTCTCCAAAGCGGCCCTGTCGTTTTCTAAGGTAATCGGTATGCGAACACTGCGCAGGATCCCGGAAGTAAATGCATTCATGTAGCTCGCGTGATAGTCAATTTTGTCTATCATCCGGCGTGTGGTTAGATCCGCCATGCCAATTCCGGTGGCATTGCCGTGCGACTGAGGTGTGAGATCCAGCACGACAAGGGTGCGATAATCGGGTTTGCGTTCACCTCCTTCTCTGCGCCAAAAGCCGATGACATTGGGATCCATTCCGGCACCGCTAACATTTTTGCCCAGTTCATCGACAATCAGGACATCCAGATCATCCACCGGAAGCTTTGGGAGCAACTTCCAGGCGGTCTTCAAAAATTCCCGATCGACCTCCGGAAACGCTTGCGGTTCGGCCAACTTAATTGAATGGGTTCCGCCCAATGAATTTTCAGTAACTGCCAGGCCGCAGAGAACCGGGGTCTTTTCTATAATTCGTTCGGCGGCGGGGATAATGGTTTTTGCCAGATCGAACTTATGCATGTTGGAAGCGCCTTTTTGCCTGCCACAGCCAACGGCCAGTATTTTACACAGCCCGGATTCCACTTCTCCACGAAAAGCCGTATGGGGTTTGATACGATTAATGACCACAATGTGATCGGCAGCCAGAGCATCTTTGGCGAAAAATACTTCGGCCCCGGATTCGAGACGGCCCAAAGAAACGGTTTCCATATTGGATACGATCGGCACGCCCATCAGGGCTTCGGTGATGCCAAGCTCTGCCAGCATCTGTGCCTGGCCTTCACCGGTGGCACCACCATGGGACCCCATGGCCGGCATGATGTACGGTTTCAAATGCAACGTTTTCAGGCATTCCACCGACGTCTTTACCAAAACTCTTAGATCATGGGTGCCGCGGGATCCAACACCGATGGCAACGCTCTGGCCCGGTCGAATTTTATCAGCAAAATCGAAATTGGCGAACGCATCGCGAACAGCCTGAGCGACATCGTCGATGGATTTCACATCGAAGCGTTGGTGAATCGGATAAAGCTTGGGGAAATTCATGTTGTTTTCTCCCTTGTTCGTTGCTTAGAAGTGGTTTCAAAACCTCAGATCAGGTTCAAGGGCAAGGCGTCCCGCGAATTTAAAGCGGAGCGTACACGCTAGTACGTGAGCATTTCAATTCGCGGGACAACGCAGTTATTGGGCCTCAGATGGGGTTTTGAAACCACTTCTAGTGTCTCGTCGGGTTAACCTTGTGCAAAGAACGTTTTTGTTTTTTGTTCCTCATAAGCGGCATATAAAGCGGATGATCGGATTTTTTCTATAATTTGATCTTCTTCATCCTTAAGTTCGAGATCCGCTATAATGACCACTTGCATATCTGCAGTATATCCTCCGCTTTGGCGATTCGCGGAGATAGAGGGACCATAAAGTTTTCGGCTATGGATTCGGATAACTCCGGCAGTTCGTCTTCTTTGATCCCATAAAGAGACAACCCTTTGGGCAGGTTCACATCGCGCGACAGTTGTTCGACCGCTGCGACCGCCTTTTCTGCGGCCGCACGTTCAGACATTCCGGATACATCTTCTCCTAAAGCGACGGCAATATCCACATACTTGGAGATGGCTCCGGGCAACATAAATTTCATCGCATGGGGCAAGACGATTGCATTGCTGACCCCATGGGGAAGATTGTGAATGCCCCCGAACGGAAGCGTGATTGCATGTACCAGACAAAGTTTTGTGTGGTGAAAGGCCATGCCGGCTAATAAACTGGCCGTCAGCATTCCATCGCGTGCCTCTATATCGTTGCCATTGTGGACAGCGGTTCGGAGGTATCGACCAACCAATCCAATTGCCTGGAGATTCAGGGTGTCCGTTACCCTCCAGGAATTAACGCTGACATAGGATTCGATGGCATGCGTCAGTGCATCCAGACCGGAATCCCGGGTCGGCTCTAAGGGTAACGTGAGGGTCAGGACCGGATCCAGCAGTGCCACCGCGGCGGCCACATGTGGGCTGCGCATACCCATTTTTAGCTTTTTTTCAGGATCGTTTAAGACGGCAACATCCGTTATCTCAGCTGCCGTGCCCGCGGTTGTGGGCAGACATATGACCGGGACCGACGGGGTTTTGACCCGGTCCACTCCCAAGTAATCGGTGGCTGAACCGGGATTCGTGGCCAATACCCCAATACATTTGCCGGCGTCGATGGGACTGCCTCCGCCCACCGCAATCACGCCGTCACAATTTTCATTTCTAAATTGTTCGGCGGCCTTGTCAACCGTTTGAACAGTGGGATTATATTCGATATCATCATAAATAATTGAATCGATCCCGGCGTCTTTCAGGGGCTTCAGAAGATAGTCGAGCGTGCCTGAATTGGCAACCCCCTTATCGGTGACCAGCTGTATTTTTTTCAAGTTCAATCCCGCGACAATTTCACCAATCTGCCCGGCAGATTCCCTGCCATAAACAATTCGGGTAGAGATATTGAATTCGTATGGAACCGACATGTGATCCTCCTTTTTTAGTCAATCTAATCAGGCTTTTTCATTGACATGTCAAGGAATTTTTAAAATTGAGACCCGGCGGGAATAGCGCTTGACAAACCCAAATCGAAGTGGTAGCAGGTGGCCTAGTGGTCAGACCACTCGACCATTCATTTCTGCTGCCGACTGTTTCATCTCTCCCTAAAGGTATCCCTGGAGGTAAATCATGACCTTAAAAAATCTTTTCAGCCCATTTGAAATCGGGACGTTAAAGCTTGAAAATCGTATTGTAATGCCCCCCATGGCCACAAATTACGCCTCAACAGAGGGCTTTGTAACCCAGCGCCAAATCGATTACTATGTGGAACGCGCCAAAGGCGGCGTTGGATATATAACGGTGGAGCACACCGGTATCCTGCCAGAGGGTAAGGCGAGCCCCAAAATGCTGCTGATCAGCACCGATGAACACGCTGCCCACATCAATAAGCTGGTCGAAGCCGTGCATGCTGCCGGGGGAAAAATAGTGGTCCAGATCAATCATGCCGGCCGGCAGACCTTTTCAAAAGTGACGGGGTCTCCCATCGTTGGTCCCTCTCCGATCCCCGCACTGCCAATTATGGAAACCCCCCGGGAACTTGGCGTCAGTGAAATCGAAGAAATCGTCACAGCTTATACCGCGGCGGCGGAGAGAGTCAAGCAAGCCGGGGCTGACGGTGTAGAGGTTCATATGGCCCACGGGTACCTCCTGTGTTCCTTTCTATCTCCATTTTCCAACAAAAGACAGGACCAGTACGGCGGTGATGTTACGGGCAGAGCGCGCTTTGCTGTGGAGGTCTTGAAAGCCGTGCGCGATCGGGTGGGCCCTGATTTTCCCATCATTTGCAGATTAAGCGGTGATGAATATGTTGAGGGCGGTTTAGTCATCGGGGAGACCAAACAGATCGCTAAGATCCTGGAGCAAGAAGGAGCCGATGCGCTGCATATATCCGCCTGTAATGCCGTTTCGGGTTATCTCAACCACCCCCCTTACTATGTCGAAGAAGGAGTTTTCATCCATTTGGCTGAAGCCATCAAATCAGAAATAGACATCCCTGTAATTGCCGTGGGCAGAATCAGAAATCCGGTCATGGCAGACCAGATAATCGGCGAGCAGAAAGCGGATCTGGTCTCTATGGGTCGGGCTTCGATCGCGGATCCCCGCATGCCGAACAAGGCCAGGGAGGGGCGATTTGATGAAATCATTCCCTGTATTTCCTGCAATAAGTGCATTCAGACCCTGAGAGTGGATTCGGTGCGATGCACGGTCAATCCTGAAACAGGAAATGAGAGCCGATTTCGGTTTTCAAAAGCGGATCGATCCAAACAGGTGTGGATCATAGGCGCCGGCCCGGGGGGACTCAAGGCAGCCGAAATAGCCGCGTTAAAAGGTCATCAGGTGAAAGTCTTTGAAAAATACACCCAGACGGGCGGCAGAATGAGACTCGGGGCCAACCCACCGAAAAAGGCAGTCTACAATGAATTCCTGGATTACCTTGAACGCAGAGCTAAAAAGCTGGGTGTAGCCTTTGAAATGGGGCAGGAATTCACAGAAGACATGCTGGATCCGGAAAAGCCGGATGCGGTAATTGTGGCCACCGGGGCGCTACCCCAGCTCCCCGATTGGAAGGGTGTTGCCGAAAGTAATGCCCTGTCGGTGGATGATGTCTTGTCCGACGGAGCCGAAATTGGGCAAAAGATTCTGGTGGTCGGCGGCGGCGGTTCCGGAACCGAAATAGCCGATTTCTTATCCGATCGGGGAAAAGAGGTCACGTTGGTCGAGATGCTCGAAATTATCGCAGCGGATCTGGTAACCCACATGCAACACTATCTCGGGCTAAGGCTCAAGGAAAAAGGCGTTACCATCCTTACATCGACCCGGGTGCTGGAGCTTGGAAAAGATTATGCAATGGTGGAAGATGCTTCCGGGATCAGAAGACTTAATGGATTCGATACCATCGTTTTGGCCTTGGGTTCGGCTCCCAATGACAGCATTTACAGGCGCCTTAAAGAAAAAGTTTCCGAGCTATATCTGATCGGTGATGCCGTGGAACCCCGTGAGGTCGTGGATGCTGTTTATGAGGCTGAGGAGGTGGCCGTTAAAATTTAGATCGGTGTGAGCACAACCGACAAGGGAGGTGATAGCAACGAGGCTCAAACATGAGATCAATTATCTATTTATTTCTTATCCATCGGCTCACCTGAGATTTTACCCAGGGGAGCAAAACCATCAGGCATAATGATATGGCTGAGGAATGAAAGGAGGGAGATGATGAAGGTGCAAAAGAAATTAATTATAGTCATTGGTTTCGTGTGTCTGTTTTCAATAGTTTTCGGCGGTACGGCTCTGGCCGCAAAAAAAGTCATTCACGTCTGGCATACCGAAACAAATCCAGTGTCGCGTGAGGCGGTCGCCAATATCGTGGCGCGGTTTGAAGCCCTGCATCCGGATATTAAAGTGGAGGCCGAGGCGCTTGCCTGGGGAGATCTTGAAGGCAAGATTATGGCTGCCCTGGCAGCGGGTTCACCCCCGGAGCTCTCCCATGGGCAACCGATTACCTGTGCGGCACTTCAAGAGAAGGGCCTGCTTTTGCCGCTGGATGACGTCGTCAAAGCCATCGGTGAGGATAACATCTGGGATCAGATAAAGATGGTGGGCAAATTCGGTGACCACTACTACGGGCTCGTTCATGCTGCCGGCACATCGCTTTTGGTCTACCGCAAAGATCTGGCCAACAAAAAAGGTCTGAAGAATCCCAAAACATGGGATGATCTTCTGCATAATGCCAAAGAATTGACCATGGATACCGATGGTGATGGCAAGACCGATATATATGGCATGACCATTCCCGGTATTAATCTTTTTATCAACATTCTCATGGGTGAGTTGACCAAAGCCAACGGGGGCATCCTGTTCGATGAAAAAAATCGCCCACACTTCACCGACAAGTCAATGATTCAAACGCTGAACTTCCTGAAGGAGCTTGACAAATACATGCCACCCGGTTGGGAAGGACACGGTTACCTGGAAACTTTTGCCAACATGTACGGTCAAAAAGCAGCCATGATGTACCAGGGTTACGGAAGAGGGGCATCATTGATTGAGAAGTACGCTCCCGAGAATATGAGAAGCACCGACTATTTTGACGTTTGGATTAAACCCCACGGACCCAGCGGAGCCAAACCCGCGGCCCAGGTTGATCAAGAGCCCTGGATGCTTTTTAAGGGATGCAAATACCCCAACGAAGCCAAAGAATTTTTAAAATTCTTTTATCAGGACGAAAACTATTTGGAGTACATCCAAACGGTACCGATTCACTTCTTTCCCATTACCAAATCACTCCGACAAAGCGAGGCCTACAGCGCAACACCCATGATCAAAAGATGGAAGGGATGGCTCGATGTGCAGGAACACTATCTGGACAACGACCTCGTCAAACCGACCCTTGTGATCGACTGGGTTGACATGTCCACCAAGCCCTATCTGATGGAAATCCTGGGTTCGGCTATTTTAAAAGATATGGTGATGGAAGTGATCAAAGAAGATGTTCCTCCGGAAAAAGCCGCGGCCAAGGCCCAGAAGAGAGCCGAAGAACTCATCAAAGATAAAGGTTACGCCAAGTGGTAGACTGGATAAAGGCTGGGGATTAAAAAAATCCCCAGCCTTTATGTTGAAAAATTAAATTTAAAGCCGGAATGTCCGGGATAGGATGAAGCGGTGAGACTAAGTTCTCAAAAAACAGGGATGCTGTTGATTGCCCCGGCGATTATCTTGATCTGTTCTTTGCTTGTTTATCCGGTATTGTATGGTGTTTGGCTGAGCCTGTTTAAAAAACACTCGTTTTTTCCGGATCAGCGATTTGTGGGCATTGCCAATTATGCCTATTTGATGAAAGACCCGGATTTCTGGATGAGTGTCTGGTACGGAACCGTTTACTCGGTCAGTACCATTGTTCTTCAAATCGTCTTCGGGATTATTGCAGCACTGATCGTCAACGAGGCCTTTCGAGGCAGGAATTTTGTCCGCGGGGTCATCCTTTTCCCCTATGTGATTCCCACCGTGGTGGCTATTATTCTCTGGAAGTGGCTCCTCAACAACCAATTCGGATTGGTGAACTATATGATGCTCACCATTGGTATCGTCGAAGATCCGGTATCTTGGATGGGGAAAGATCACATTATGACATCTTTGATTATCATCAGCGTGTGGGAGTTTTTCCCGTTTGTGGTCTTGAGTGTTCTTGCCCGCATGCAAACCATTCCGCCCACATTGTATGAGGCCGCGCAGGTGGATGGCGCCGGTCCGATCCGGCGGTTTTTCCATGTAACCCTTCCCCAATTGCGAAATGTACTTTTTGTGGTGATCCTTTTGAGAAGTATATGGATGTTTACCAAATTTGATACGGTTTGGTTGCTCACCCAGGGAGGTGGTGCCGATAAATACATTCGCACACTGCCCGTATATGCCTATATGCGGACATTTATGTATTATCAGGCGGGATTGGGATCAACGCTTGCGGTTATCATGTTTTTAATTTTAATCATTTCCACTACCATTTACTTTAAGATGTTCCGAAGGGAAGAAGAAATTTGAAGTCAAAAACCAAGTTCTTTTCATTCCGGGGGCAAATTATTTATGGGAGTGCCGCAATTTTGACCATTACGACGGCATTTCCCTTTTTCTGGATGATTTCCACCTCCTTTAAACCCTTGCATGAAATATTTATTTCACCCCCGAATTTTTTCCCCATAGACTTTACGTTAGCCAACTTCGATAGGCTTTTTGAGCAAACTCGCTTTCTGATCTATTTCAAAAACAGTGTGTTTGTTTCGCTCTGCACGGTTTTGCTCACCATCACGATCGGATCCGCCGGGGCGTATAGTCTGACCCGCTTCAAATTTTATGGCCGTGAAAAGATCGCAAGCCTCATCCTATTCACCTATATGTTTGCCCCGATTATGATTATCATTCCATTTTACGTATTGATCAAAAAATTGGGACTGGCCAATACTCACATTGCCTTAATAATGGCCTACACCGCATTTTGTCTGCCCTTCAGCCTGTGGCTACTCCGCGCTTTTTTTCAGAGCATCCCCCTGGCACTGGAGCAAGCCGCGCTGGTTGACGGGGCCAAAAGAATCCAGGCGGTTGTTTATGTGATCTTACCGCTGGCTTTACCCGGAATTATCGCAACCAGCATTTTTACGTTTATTTTGGCCTGGAACGACTATATTTTTGTAAGAATTTTGATCACATCCGACGAGCTTAAAACCCTGTCGGTGGGTATCGCGGATCTCTATAACGCCACCGTGATCGACTGGGGAATGATTATGTCCGGCAGTATGTTGATCACCGTGCCGGTCCTTATTTTTTTTATATTCGTTCAGCGCTATTTGATTGCCGGCTGGGGAGCAGGGGCCATGAAAGGCTGAGTTTATTTTGAGCAAAAGCTCAATTCGGTGTTATTTGTTATTGGTTACTCGTTATTCGTTTAGAGAAAATGACTTGCGGATTAGTAGATGGCTTTCTGTGACAGCATCAAGCGGTTCTGATATCCATGCAAATAACGATTAACGAATAATTATTAAACCCAATGGAGGGTATTCACTCAATTGGGTGCGAACGGGAGGTGCCGTTTTGGCAAAAACTCATGTGGAAAAAAAGTTATTTGCGCCGATCAAAGCGAGCAAAATATCTGATAAGGTGTATCAACAAATAGTTTCCTTGATCAGCAATGGAGAGCTTAAACCCGGTGACAAAATTCCCTCTGAGAGGGAATTATCCGCTGAGCTGGGAATCAGCCGGCAGTCTATCAGAGAGGCCTTGAACCGTGCCAGGGTCGTCGGGCTGATTGAAGTCCGCCAGGGTGAAGGCAGCTTTATTCTCTCTTCCATCAAAGAGTCTCTGAAGCCGCCGCTCACCGTAATAATAGAAGAGGAGGTGGAGCGGATATTTGATTTCCTTGAAATTCGAAAATTGGTTGAAGGCTGGTGTGCCGAAAAAGCTGCCGGGGAGGCAACCGCTGAAGAGCTGGCAGATATGAAAGAAATTTTGGATAAAATGAAAAAAGTTGTTTCCAAGGATAAACAGTGGGAAAAGCTGGATTTGAAGCTTCACCTATCCGTTGCTAAAGCGACGCACAATATCATCGCCATTCACATTATGGACGCGCTAAAAGTCAATTTCAGTCTCTTTTTCAAATTTACGAAGTCGATGCCAAGTTCCGAAAGACTCGATGTTCTCTGGCAACACCACTCTGACATAATCGATGCAATCGCTCGGAAAGATTCCAATTTGGCGAAACAAAAAGTTATCGATCATTTGAATTTTTTTGAAGAAAAAATAAAAGAAGATATTGAGCAAATAAATAACTAGAAAAACACAGCACGAATTAGCGTTGAAACGGAGGATTGGGTTATGAGGCTCAAGGAAAAGGCAGCACTTATTACCGGGGGGGCAAGAGGTATCGGAGCGACAACCGCCCTGTTGTTTGCGGCCGAAGGTGCCAGCGTGGGGATCGTCGATGTTCGGGAAGAAGAATTACAGGATATTGCCGCTAAAGCGGAGCGAAAAGATCTTGAACTAAAGACGTTTGTTGGTGATATCACCCAAAAAGATCAGATTGAGGGGGTGGTGGATAGGTTTGTGCAAGCTTTTGGAAGAATTGATATCCTGGTAAACAATGCTGGAATTGTCATTCCCAGACCCTTTTTTGAAAAGACGGTAGAAGATTGGGAAAGCACCCTGAGCGTCAATCTGATTGGAATGTTTTTGTGCTGCCAGGTTGCAGCAAAATATATGTTGGACCAGAAATCCGGAAAAATCGTCAACATCTCATCGATTCGGGGGATCGGCCACTGCGGACGTGAAGGCGTCATGGATTACAGTGCTTCCAAGATGGCTGTGATTGGTTTAACCAAGACTCTGGCCAAAGAGCTGGCGCCCTATATCAACGTGAACACGGTTGCGCCGGGTCATACAAAGACCGAAATGACCGCGCCGCTGCCCGACGAAATTAAGCAAAACATGATCGAGGGGTCCTATCTTAAACGAATGGCCGAACCCGAGGATATCGCCAAGGCCATTTTGTTTATGGCCTCTGACGATGCGAATTTTATCACCGGTCAGATGCTTCTTGTTGATGGTGGGTTTAGCCTCAAGAGAACTTAAGCCTCACGGTCCAGCAAAGCGAAAACCGAAATGAAGGGGTAGCCCAAATGGAATCGCGTTTTAAAATTCTGTTGTATGAAGATATGCACCGTGAGGGGACCGAACTCTTAGAAAAAAAATGTAATCTGATTTATGCCGCGTCTCATGACGAAAAGGATCTGATTGATCAGGTTGCAGATGTGGATGGTATTATCATTCGTGCCAACGGTTCAGTCACCCAAGACATCATCGAATCCGGTTCAAAGCTCAAAGTCATCGGCAGACATGGTGTGGGTCTTGATGCCATTGATCTTGAAGCCGCCCGAAAAAATGGCGTCAGGGTCGTTTATACCCCGATGGCAGCCAAAGAAAGTGTAGCCGAACATTTTGTCGGATTGGCACTGATGCTGGCCAAAAAAATGAGGCTGGCGGATATGGCGCTGCGAGATGGTCGCTGGCAGGCGCGTTACGAACTCATTGGATCCGAATTATACGGCAAGACACTCGGTGTGCTGGGATTTGGAAGAATCGGACAACAAACCGCCCGTATTTGTAAATGTGGCTTCAATATGCAAATTCTTTATTATGATCAGCTGGATTATGCCGAAGCCGAAGCTGAATTGAATGCCGAACGGGTGGATGAATCGACCTTGTTTAAGAAGGCGGATTTCATATCTATCAATCTGCCGCTGCTGCCGGAAACCCGGCATTTTGTAAACACGAAGCTGTTGAATTATATGAAACCTTCGGCCTTTCTGATTAATATGGCCAGGGGCCCGATCTGGAACGAAGCGGATGTGATCAGCGCGCTGAAAGATAAGCGGATTGCCGGTGCCGGTTCGGATGTGTATGAAATCGAACCGATATCCCCCGATAATCCGCTGCTAAAATTAGATAACTTCGCCGGTACGCCTCACATGTCGGCCCATACAGAAGAAGGCATGATTCGAATGAGCATGGTGGCCAAAGATGTTTTGGCCGTACTCGAGGGCCGGGAACCTGAATATCCGGTTCATAACCCGATCTAATGTCCGAACATGCGAGATTTCATATCTGGAGGATTCACATATGGGTAAAGTAGACATATCGACCGAATCATGTAAAGGCATGGATGATTGTGGTATCTGCAAATTTGTTTGTCCCAAGGATCTTTTTCAAACCTGCAAAGAAATGAATTCGGCGGGCTATTATCCACCGGAGATCACAGATGAAAGCGAATGCACCAGCTGTCAGAACTGCATGATTTGCTGCCCGGATTTTGCGATTGTCGTCGAAAAGAAATCTGACCGGCCACCAAAGGAAGAAAATCTCGATGCAGAAGAATAAAAAAGTATTATCAGGCACTCACTTTGAAATGGGCAATTGGGCCTGTACCGAGGGTGCGATTGCGGCGGGATGCAATTTTGCCGCCGGCTACCCCATAACACCGGCCAGTGAAGTGGCCAACCTGCTGGCGGACAGACTCCCCCGGGTCGGTGGTACCTTTCTTCAAACTGAAGATGAAATCAGTGCGATATGCTCAGCCGTTGGTGCTTCCTGGGCCGGTTGCAAAGCGATGACCGTCACCTCCGGGCCCGGTATCAGTCTGATGCAGGAAAACATCGGATTTGCGGTTGCGACGGAAACACCGCTGGTCATTGTGGATGTGCAGCGATTTGGCCCGTCTACCGGGGTACCGTCGGTCGGCCTGGCCGGCGATATTGTTCAGGTGGCCCGGGGGTCCCATGGGGATTATCAAATCATTGCGTTATGTCCGGAGAGCCCCCAGGAAATGTTTGATCTAACCATTCGGGCATTTAATCTGGCTGAAATCTATCGTGTGCCGGTTTTTCTGATGGCTGACGGATTTATGGGCCATATGCGCGAGCAGATCGTCATACCCGCAGAAGATCAGATTGAAATCAAACAGCGCAAGATTGCCAAACCGGCGGCATCGGTTCTGGAGCGCCAGGATTTTCAGGATGTCAATGTGGCCCCCATGCCCGTGTTCGGACAGGGACTCAAAGCCCATGTCACCAGTTCCTGCCATGACGAGCACGGCATGCGAAATTTATCCGATCCGGCGGTCATGCATCAGTACGTTATGCGTCCGATCGAAAAAATTCTCTCTCACCGGGACGACATTATTCATGTGCGGGCTGACTATGATGATGCCCATATCGTTCTGGTCACAAACGGAACGGTGTCGCGTTCAGCCCGCGCGGCGGCCCGCCTGGCGCGGACAGAAGGCTTAAAAGTCGGTACGTTGCGCCTGGTGACCTGCTGGCCGTTTCCGGATAAAGAAATTCAGCAGGCAGCTGAACATGTTGACACCATGCTCGTTTTAGAGAATAACACGGGCCAGCTTTATCCTTACATTAAAGCACAGGCTGCGCATGCCTGTCGCGTTTCATTTTTGGGACCCCACACTTTAGGACAGATTCATGATCCGGAGTTTATCCTCAACCACATAAAGGAGATGCTTTCATGAGCGTTTCAGCCCATCCTTTGCGAAAATATACCCGCAGCCATGTTCTGCGGACAACCACATGTCCGGGCTGTGGTATCGGAACGGTGTCTCAGGCCATTCTGCGGGCAATTGATGAGCTCGAATTTGACATCGATGATTTTGTTTTTGTATCCGGTATTGGATGCTCGGCCTGGATCCCGAGCCCGTTTTATAATACCGACACGCTTCACACGACCCACGGTCGACCGATTGCTTACGCCACCGGCGTTAAGCTGGGTCTGCCGGATAAAAATGTAATGGTCGTCAGTGGTGACGGAGATTTAACGGCGATCGGCGGGAATCATATCATTCACGCAGCCCGGCGCAACATTGATTTAACCGTCGTCTTGGTGAACAACGGCATTTATGCCATGACCGGCGGACAAACGGCACCCACTACGCCAAGAGGGCTCACAACCGTTACCAGTCCTCACGGTACCCTGGAACATACCTTTGACATATCCACTATGATCGCTGCAGCCGGGGCCTCCTTTGTGGCGCGTTGGACCACATATCATCCCCGGCAAATGACCCGTTCCATAAAGAAAGGAATTCAAAAAAAAGGATTTGCATTGATCGAAGCGGTGAGCCAATGTCCGGTTCAGTACGGGCGGGCGAGCCACCTTGGTGACGCCGTCGGCATGCTGACGTACTTTAAAGAAAACAGTGTGCGGTTCAGCAAGGCTGAAAAAATGGATGCAGCCGAACTGAAATCCAAAATCATCGTCGGGGAATTCGTCGACATGGATAAAGCCGAATTAACGACCGAACTGGCCGGGCTCAAAAAGACTTTGATGGAGGCGAGCTGATGCCACAAACCGATCTAACCATCGCCGGAGTAGGGGGACAGGGTTCCATTGTCGCAGGCGTCACTTTGGGCGTGGCTGCCGTAACCTATGATAACAAATACGCAACGCAGACCCAGGCCTACTCTTCGGAATTGCGCGGCGGTTTTGCCGCGGCCTGGGTGATTATTTCAGACGAACCCATCGAGTTTCCGCGTGTAACCCGGCCGGACGTTCTCATCGCCCAGGCCCAGGATTCCATAAGCCGTTTTGCGGAAGGCGTTAAGCCCGATGGCATCTTGATTTTTGACAGCGACATGGTTCGGGAGATTTCTCAGCGTGTCAAACATAAATTTGCGGTTCCAGCCACTTCGATTGCACGGAATCGGGTCAAGGCAGCGGTGACGGCTAACATGGTGATGCTCGGCGCCCTGTGCAACGTTACTCAGGTAGTCGGCCGCAAGGCTCTGGAACAGGCCATCAAAAAGACGGTGCCCAAGGGAAAAGAGAATATGAATTTAGAGGCGTTTGGTTTGGGATATGACGAGATAAAGGCTGCGTGAGACATTGTCTCTGAAGCCGAAAATTCGAAATCCGAACAGGGCGTAAAATTTAATTTTTAAGGAACCGCTAAGCGACCATCTTTCAAAATCTTAGGCAGTCCTTCCAGGATCGGATTCATGATTTTCTCAATTCTGGCGCTCATCGTGGTGAATTTAAAACGCTCGGCATCTGAAAGGGGTTGCTTGGGAGGCCCCATGGCAAAGCCTCTCGTTTCCATGGCAACTTTGAAACCCAGCGGAAAGGGCAGAGAAAACATGGCCCGGACTGCCAGCAAAATAGAAAACTGCAGCTCTTTTGCCTTTTCGTATTCATCCGCTTTCCAGGCGTCATAGATTGCGGTCATTATTTCCGGCAGGATTCCTGATGTCGCCGTCACACATCCCTTGCCGCCGACCACCAAACAGGGCAAAAGCGTTTCCTCTCTGCCCGTGAGAATATTGATGTCCTCACCGATGATTCGGATTTTATCAATGAAGTGTAAAAAATCGACCATACTGCCGCTGCTGTCCTTCATGCCGACGACGTTGTCGCGCCGTGAGAGACGTTTGACCACATCATATGAGAGCGGTTGAGTAAATAACGGTATGTTATAAAGGATCACCGGCAAGTCGACCGCATCTGCAATGGTTTCGAAATATTTTTCAATATTTTCCTGGGAGAGCTGAAAATAGTACGGGGGTGCGACCACAACCGCGTCGCATCCTATCGCTTTCGCTTTTTTAGCCAGATAAATTGATTCCGCCGGATGGCTGCTGCCGACCCCCGGAGTTACCCGTACCCGGCCGCGATTTTGATCGACAATAATTTCCATCATCCGGATTTTTTCTTCCTGAGACATATGGATGAATTCTCCGACGGAGCTTATGGGAAACAAACCGTGCACACCGGATGTTATTTGAAACTCAACGATTCGCCGCAGTTCTTCTTCGTTAATCGCACCATCATCGGTAAATGGCGTAAGCATGGCCACATATATGCCTTCGGGTTTAAACATATTTCACCTCCATAAGCCGGATAAACCGGAAATCAGAAACACGAAGCCCGAAATCCGAAACAGATCCAAATATCGAATGACCAAAATTCTAAACAGTTTTGAATATTTGAATTTATGATTTCGAAATTGTTTCGACCCATTTTATTCAATCGGCTGAGATTCGAATTTCGTTTTTTTTGCCAGCAATGTTAAGAAATCACTATTCGGAAACTAAATACCAAGATCTTCTAATTTTTTTGTTGTGGGTATCCCATCCGAGTCCCAGCCGCGCACACTGTAGTAATCTTCCTTTAACGCTTTCAGATCTACAACGCGTCCCTTGCAGGGTCCTTCTTTCAGGGGCTCTCTGAAAAATCGCTCCGGCAGCGTATCAAATTCCTTTGTAAGACCTTCCCGGATGTTAAAAAGCCGGACGAGATTGTTGACCCGTTCAGCGGTATTGAGCAAATGCTCGGAAGACGAAAAATCTTCGATGCCGGTGGTAGCCAAAAGGAAGGGGGTTATCTGTTTTAAGTCCAGGGCAAAGGTGGCAAACAGGCATATCCCGATGCAGTTAATCAGGCAAAAAAGGTCCTGCTGCGTTTTGACCAACTCGGGTTTGAACTCGGTGGAGAATAAATCCATTCGCTCCTCGGTCGCCAGAAGTTCTTCGCCGATAGGCCAGGAGCGCAGGTGGCAGCCGCCCCGGTCACTGGTGGCATACGCCAAAGCCATGCCGGTGGACCCTCTCGGATCATAGGCCGGTAGTTCCAAGCCTTTTACATGCATGGCCAACTCTTCTGTTCCGGGCAGCTGCGCGGAGATTCTCTTGACACCTTCTCCCCAGAGCTCACCGGGGCCGTCGCGTTTACCGATAAGATGGATGGCTTTGATGATGGCCTCATCATCGCCAAATCTTAGCGCAAACCCGATATCGGATTCTTTGATGAAGCCCCTTTGGAGGCTTTCCATCAGAAAGGAGATGACAACTCCGGTCGAGATGCCGTCCATCCCGTAGGAATCACACAGGTATTCGGCCTGAACAATGGCTGCCGGATCCGGATTCTCACAATTGGCCCCGAATGCCCATACGTTTTCATATTCCGGACCTTCCGTGAAACTGCCTTTATATTTGCCTTCTTTGACTTCGGCAATTTTGCTGCAATAGATCGGACAGCCAAAGCAGGCCTTATTGCGGGTATACAGCCGGGCAATGGCTTCCTCATTGAGTTCAGAGATCCCCTTGAACTGGGTTTTTTGAAAATTTCCTACAGGATGAAGTCCGGCTTGATCCATTATC
>JASFGZ010000003.1:0-34227 GCA_050123495.1 Desulfobacterales bacterium | reverse complement strand
CAGCCGGGCGGTTGGCCGTCTTGAAACAGAAACAATAGCCGAACAGACGCATGATTATCGATTTCGAATTGCAGATTTAATAATGCGATGCATTTTTTTTAACCCATCCACAATCGACTCCGCTGAACGTGTCGCAGGCCGCAATCCTAAATTCGAAATTATTTAGCGCTGCCCACCACCAGCATGTACAGGTCCATCACATTGGTGCGCGTTGGCCCTGTCATTACGAGATCATCCAGTTTCTGAAAGAAGTTGTAGGAATCATTGCGCTCAAGAAAATCTTTCGGATCCAGACCGCTTTCACGGGCGCGTGCCATGGTGGTGCCGTCGGCGATAGCGCCGGCCGCATCCGTAGGACCGTCTGTCCCGTCGGTGCCGCCGCTCAGCACGATGACCTTGTCTAACCCCTCGATTGCCAGCGCCGCTGCCAGTGCGAACTCCTGGTTGCGGCCGCCGCGGCCATCTCCCTGGAGGGTTACGGTGGTTTCTCCCCCGGCAAGTACGCACACAGGAGGTTCCATTGGATGCGCTGATGCGAGGATCTCCTTGGCGATGGCGGTATAAAACTTGGCCACCTCGCGGGCTTCACCCTCTACTTTGGAAGAAAGAATCAAAGGGCGATATCCAAGCCTCTGAGCTGCTTGGCCGGCAGCTTTCAAGGCGTGCAGATTGGTTCCAACCAGCACCTGGGAGCATTTTAAAAAAGCCGCATTATCTGATTTCGGTGTATCCGCTATTTGGCCGGAGGATCCTTTCTCAATATGGTTGCGGACAGATGACGCCAGCTGATCCCAGATGCCATAGCCTTTGAGTATCTGTTCGGCGTCTTCAAACGTGCTGGAATCTGGAACCGTCGGTCCTGATGCAATCACATCCAGATCATCCCCCACCACATCTGAAAGGATCAGGCTGGTAATGGTAGCGGGATTGGCCATCTGTGCCAGTCGGCCCCCCTTGGCCCGGGAAAGATGTTTACGGACGGTGTTAAACTCATGGATCGTTGCACCGCTTGCCAATAAAAGTTTTGTGGCATTTTGTTTGTCTTCAAGCGATATTTCCTTAACCGGCGCAATTAAAAGTGCAGATCCCCCTCCGGAAATCAAGCAAATGATCAAATCGCGTTCACCTGCTTTTTCTACCAGGGAGAGGATTTCCTCCGTACCCTTTACCCCGCGTTTGTCCGGGACTGGGTGACTGGCCTCGCAAACCTTTATTTTCTCTAAAGGTAAGCCGTGTTCATCTTTGACAACAACGACCCCGTTCGAAATGCGATCTCCCAGAAGTTCTTCCACGGTTCTGGCCATGGGGGCAGCGGCTTTTCCGGCACCCACCACTATAATTCTATCATAATCCTTAAGGCTGAATTGCCGGTCGCCGATAAAAAGAAGATCTTTTTCTAATCTGGTGTGACGCTTAATGGCCTCCACCGGGTCTACTGCCTGTAAGCCGGCCTGAAAGATCTGCATGGCATGTTCCCGCATCTTTCCAGTATTTGAGTTCATATTCTCCTCCGGTTCTAACCAATAAAACCAATTTAACAAATTCAACCAATTAACGAAAAAGCGCCATGGCGCTTTTTTATGTCCGGCTCAGGTCCAGTATCTCCATACGGTTGTTGCGATGCGGATGCCTTTTAGACGGTCCCTCGGTCAAGACGACCAGGTTTCCAACCTCCCCAATGGTTTGTAGCCAGTTTCGCGCCCATGGTTTCCAGTCATCCGGGTGCTCTGGCTCACAAATTGGCATCACGCCATAGGAAAACATCAGATCCTGACATGTTTTTTCATAACGGCTGAACGCAGTAATCCATACGGGCAGCCTAAAGCGGGTAATATTTCTTGCCGTTGCCCCGCTGCGGGTGGGTACAATGACCGTCGGTGGTGTGATGCGCTGCAGAGTGGTTTCAACACTTAAGGCAATCAAATTTTCAAGTTTTACGTCGTCATCTTCACGGCGGGATGTCAGTTTTCCCTTGATGGGATTGATGCTGCGGTAAGGTTCGATGGCGCCTGCAATTCTAGTTAACATCACAGTCGCTTCAACCGGGTATTTTCCCATGGCAGATTCCCCGGATAGCATGACACAGTCGGTACCATCCAATATGGCGTTGGCTACATCGGTGGCCTCTGCCCGGGTGGGCCGGCGGTTATGTGTCATGGACTCTAACATCTGGGTGGCGGTAATCACCGGTTTGCCCGCCAGGTTGGCCTTTTCCATGATAAGCTTTTGAGCGATGGCGATTTTTTCGATGGGGATTTCAACGCCCAGATCACCCCGGGCAATCATGACGCCGTCGGCTGCCTCGAGGATCTCGTCGATGTAATTGCGTGCGGTGATGCGCTCGAGTTTAGCGATGATAAAAGGATCTTGACCCAGATCCGCGGCCGCTTTACGGACAGCCATGATATCCTGTCCGCTTTCAACAAAAGACTGGCTGACGGCATCCACGCCGTTTTCCAGGGCAAATTTCAAGCATTCATGATCGCGGTCTGTGAAGGCGCTGATCCCCAGGTCGATGTCGGGTAAATTCAGCCCCTTGCGGGAGCGGAGTTCGCCGCCCACCAGAACTTTACAATTCACATCGCTTCCCGTCGCATTTTCCACTGCAAGCTGGATGAGCCCATCATTTAGAAACAGTGTATCACCCGCCTTGACAGCTTTAGGTAAGCGCGAAAAGCTAACCGTTACGCGCTTTGCATCACCAATAATTTCCTCGGTTGTCAAGGTAAAGGAATCACCGGATTCTAATTCAATGGGCTCCTTTTCAAATTCTCCAATTCGCATTTTGGGACCGGGTAGATCGGCCATAATGGCCACCCGTTTTTCGGCAGCCTTGGATGCGGCCCGAATTTTTTGAATGGCCTCCCCGTGGCTTGCGAAATCACCGTGGGAAAAATTAAGCCGCGCAACGTTCATGCCGGCACGGATCATTTTTTCCAAAACTTCCGGGGAATCCGAGGCCGGTCCGATGGTGCATACAATTTTAGTTTTGTTGGCAGGAAAAGGCATGGGGTTTCCTCGTACTGCGTTATGTTAAGTAGATTAATTGCTATAGACAATGGTTATTAAGAATCAATCCGCAATTATTAATTATAGGCCTTGCCGGCTTAAGACAGCTCCAGGTACTCCAGTATTCCCGCCTGATACTTCTCCTGGAACGCTTTATTCACTTTCTCGATCGGATTGGCTCCGAGAAATTCCAGCAGTTTGAATAATTCTTTTTTGCGTCCGTCATGATCGGAGATGCGTTTCAGACGGGTGATGCCGTCTTCAATTTCAAAATACTTTAATTTATCATCAAGGGGTAGTTGCCAGAACAGTAAAAAGCCTCTATCCGGAAAATCAACGTCGAGCAGGTTATAGCAATACTGCATGAATGTTTTTTCCAAATCTTCGCGGATGTTGATGACTTTCTTCTTTTCGGAATCAATATTTTCCATTTTAAATGGTTTGCCGAACACCTCGAAATACATTTTAATCTTCGGTTCCGTGCCGGAGGGGCGCACGGTTACCCGCATGGCGGTTATATTCGGACGATTGTCCATATGATAAACCAGCATATTGCGCGCAGACGAATCGGTGCGCGACAGATGCGGTTGCGGTTCGCCGTCCCGGCGATCGATTTTTTTACGGACGCTGAATTCACCGAAGGAATCAATCTTCGTATCACGCAGATGATTCATGATGTACGAAATTTGCTCCATGCCTTTGGCGCCCAATAGCCTGATTTCAGTTAAATAATTATGACAATAGCCGTATTTGGCATAAATATCGGCCAGATCATCTAACAGGGTTTTTTTATTCTTTTTGAGTTCAGCTGCATGTTCGCATATCCACACCGCCGCACAGGCGGCATCTTTGTCGCGGGCATAATTGCCCATCAGATATCCGTGGCTTTCTTCGGTACCGAGAATAAAGTGATCGATTTTATTTTCACTTTCAATTTTATTCATCAGATCACCGATATATTTGAACCCGACGAGCAGGTCGCCGATGCATTGGATTTTATTTTTCTCGGCGATTTTTTGAATCAATGACGTGGTGACATCTGTTTTGATGATGACATTGTCCGGGTTCAGCCGGCCCTTGGATTTGTATTTTGAAATGGCATAATTGGTCAGGATGATCCCGATTTCATTGCCGCTTAAAAACTTCCAGGATCCATCGTGTTTCACCATAACGCCGATGCGGTCGGCGTCCGGATCGGTATTGATTAAAATATCCGCTTCCACTTCTTTGGCAAACGGCAGGGAATGGTCGAAAGATTCGATGACTTCCGGATTGGGGATGTGGAAGGTTACATTTTCAAATTCTCCGCTTAAAATAGAAGTTGCCGGATCCAGAGTGACGTCAAAACCCAGCTTTTTAAACACCGGATAGGTTGATGTCAGCCCGGTTCCATGCAAGGGAGAATAGACGATTTTCAATTTGCGTTCATCAGAAAGTGATACCGGGCATACAGCTTTATAATAAGCCTCATCAACATCTTTGCCGATAAACTCTATGATTCCCTGTGCCCGGGCTTTATCAAAATCCATTGTTTTTATCTCTTTGACATTCTGGGTAACCTCATCAACCAGGTTCTGATCATCGGGCGGAATGAGCTGACCGCCGTATTGATCATAGACCTTTTTACCGTTATCGGTCGGCAGATTGTGGCTGGCACTGAACATGTCTCCTGAAACGGCGTTAAGATGGCGGATAGTGAAAGATAGCTGCGGTGTGCTTCTGACCGCATCATACATATAGACTTTAATATTATTGGCTGCATAGACCTCCGCGGCCGCAAGCGCCAGTTGCGTGCCGTCTAAATCCATGACGGGATTGGGCAAGGAATCATCATAAATGCCTTTTTGGGTATATTTCCGAACATCATATGTGAGAACAACACCCCGTTGTCGGGCCGCCGCCCCGAACGCCTTGATCATATACTGGGAGTGGCCCTGGGCGGATGCCTGGATGGTCCAGGCATTAATCCGGTTGGGACCGATGCCGACCAGGCCTCTGCGGCCGCCGGTGCCGAAGGGGATGACCTGATAAAAAGAATCCAGCAAAAAACTCCACTTGCCGGTATCAATCAAATATTGAATCTGGGAGACATAATCGCTAAATGCTTCATCGGTTAACCAGACTTCGAGCCATTTCAAGGCGGAGTTGATATATTTTTTAGAGACATCCAGGGTATTGAAACCGTCTTTTGCTTTTGCAACCCACACGTTTGTAGCCATAGATACCACCTCAACTTATCGATAGAAGTTAACTTTTTTCTTCAAGCCACACATACTGATAAGGATCCAGATTAAGTGCCGCCGTATTTAACATTTCGCCGGTAATTAAATCGGTTGTTTGATCGGTTGACGCTGTTTGCGAAAGCGAAACGGAAATGGTTTCAGACGAAATATTGGTGAGCGCATAAATCGTCTGGTTTTCGCTGTATCGTTTGATCCCGAAAACTTTCGGGTCGATTTGCAGAATTTCAAACCCGGCATTGGGATGAAATGCCCTTTGTTTCTTGCGCGTTTTAATTAAATTCAGATACGGGAAAAAGACCCGCGAGCGAAAGGATTCAGGATCATTTAATTCCGGAATGATTTTTTCGATCTGCAGTTTTTCGCGATTCACGGTCCGGGCCCTGCCGGTTTGCTTTACCCCCTCTACCCAGTTGCGTGAGCCCAGCAGACTGTGAACATATGTTGCCGGCACACCCGGGAGGGCATATTGGATTGCTTGGGACGCCAGAAATTTTTCTGCATTGCTTGACGTTGTGTCGGCTAAAATAGCGTCGACATAGGTAATGTTCAATTCATAGGGGCTTTCAGATCCGTCGGGATTTTGCTTGTAAGAAACCTGCCCTGCATTGGCTTTTACGATTTCGGTAAGTCCATCCAGTTCTTCAGGATCCAGGATACCCTCCAGCGGACGGACACCGATGCCGTCATGGGATGCCGTGAAATTAAAAAACGTGTTGTGTTCAGATTCCAGATAAAGACCTTTGGCCCAGCTGGATAGAACCGTGGCATCTTCTTTTACAAATGAATAAAACAACAACGGCGGCAGCGTAAAATTGTAAACCATCTGGGCTTCGTCACGACCGTCGCCAAAATAACTGATATTTTCATCATGTGGAACATTGGTTTCGGTCAGGATGATGACATCCGGAGCCACCAGATCCAATACGGCCCGGAACAGTTTTACCATATCATGGGTCTGAGACAGGTGAATGCAGGTGGTGCCGATTTCCTTCCACAAATAGGCAATCGCATCCAACCTTAAAATAGTCGCGCCCTGATCGGCATAAAACAGCAGGACATCTATCATTTTTTCAAGCACATCCAGGTTTTTGAAATTAAAATCGATTTGATCGGCACTGAACGTCGTCCACAGATGAACCTTTTGACCGTCTTTTTTTTGGTACTCCGATAAAAGCGGCAAAGATCTGGGCCGGGTAACCATCGACAGATCGGTCGCGGGATCGACTTCCATGGCAAATTCGGTAAATCCGTTTTTACCGTCCAGATAATTCTGGAACCATTGCCCCTTGGAGGAATAATGGTTGACGACATAGTCAAACATCAATTCAAAGTCTCGGCCGATGGAGGCGACCTCCTGCCAGGTGCCCAGTTCGGGATCGATCTGAAAAAAGTCCATGACCGCAAAACCATCATCCGAAGAATAGGGGAAAAAGGGCAAAAAGTGAATGTTGGAAATAGCGCCTTTCAGGTATTGGTTGGCAAACGCATGCAGCGTTGCCAGGGGTGCTTGACCATCTTTCTTCAAGGAGTCGCCGTATGTGATCAGTACCACGTCTTTCTGGGAGAAATAGGACTCCTTTTTGCTTTTTTTAACGGCATATTTTTCAATTACCGGTGCAATCCGTTCTAAGGCAAGCGTTCCAGTCGCTTGCCCATATATTTTCTTAAGCAGGTCTTTTACCTTATCCATGCTTTCCATTTAGCCTCTCCTTCTACCGGCATTCAGGCGCCATATAATTGTGTTCAATCATATAATGGCTGAGTATGCGTTCGAGAACCGTGTAAGAAAAATACTTTTTTGCCAAGGCATAATCGTGATCGACCATTTCTTTACAAAGCTCTGGGTTGTCCAATACCCGTTCTGTCTGTTTGACCGCATTATCTGTGACGTAACCATCAATTTCAATAACCTTAAATCCTTTGGGCTGAATATCTTTTAGATAAATTGAATAGGTGTTCACAACGATGGGTTTTTTAAAATAGAGTGTCTCCAAAAATGCGTTGCCAAAGCCCTCAAAGGTGGATGGATAGGTGACCAGGTCCGCATACGGATAAATGTCTTCAAGCGTGTAAATTTTTCTTCCGTCGCTGGTTGTGCCTCTTTCCTCATTGATGATGTCGGAAACGAAAATCGTGTTGACCTTCATCAGCTTGGAATATTCTTTCAGTCGCTGTTCATAGTCATAACCTTCATCACCGGAGGCATGCGAGATCACCAATTTGGCTTTGCGGCCCAGCCGGTGAATCAATTCGATGGCATGCTCGATTCCCTTGCGTTGAACCACGCGCGTCGGCTGCAGAACAAATAGCTCATCGTCTGCGATTTCAAGGGCCTGTCTTACATCGAATGTATATTCATCCGGTGGCGGCGGTGGATTGTCAAAATCCATGACGTTCGGGATAACATGAGATGAAATACCGGTCCGTAAACTCAACTGGGCATCAGCAACCGAGTTGATGACGACATGTTCGATTGAAGGCAGAACCGGAGGAAATGCCATATTTAAGTAATCCGACACGGCGTTTACCATAAATCGGTCCCGTTCCCAGTAAAAGTCATGATGATGGGCCAGCGTACGGATATTGGTCTCTGCAATAAATTCGGTTAAAGCGATCCCCAGGGGGATATTCAACGGAATGGTCAGGGCGTTTTCAGGAATAATAAGATCAATGCCAAACGTGTCGACAAATTCGTATAAATCGTCTTTTAATTTTATGGCCAGATGATAAATTTTTTTGGAGACAGCGCGGTCACGCGTAATCGTACCGAAAGATTTGTTATAAACCGCCTTTACTTCAGGATGGGTAAAATGGGCTTCTTCGACAAGGTAGGATCGTTCCGGGGGGCGATCCAGCTCACCTGCGAAATAAAAACAGGTCAGTCCCAGCTTTTCAAAAACATTCGCCCATTTTTCGAGTTCAAGCGACACCCCATCCGTACCGGCAATCCGTGTGGAAACAAAACCCACATTTTTAACGATATCCTCGGTTTTAAAATCAGGCATCATCGGTTCCTTTCATTGTTCGCTTAATATACCTTAACCTATTATTAAGTTAAAAACGAAAATTTTGTTAATCCCAATCGGTGCATTCATAAATCCGCATTCCGCAATCTGCAATCCGCAATCGATTATGCTTTGCCGGCGCTGCCGAGGACATGCGCATTCTTATACTTCACCATCTGAATAAGCTCTTCGCGTGCCGGCCCTAAATATTTGCGCGGATCGAACTCCGCCGGATTTTCGGCAAATACTTTGCGAATGACCGCCGTCATGGCCAACCGGCCGTCAGAGTCGATATTGATTTTAGATACCGCCAAGCCGGCTGCCTTTCTTAATTGCGTTTCGGGGATTCCAACAGCATCATTCATTTTGCCGCCAAATGCGTTGATCATCTTGACATATTCCGGGACAACGGTCGATGCGCCGTGCAGAACAATGGGAAAATTCGGTAAGCGCTTTTCGATTTCTTCCAGAATATCAAATCTAAGAGGCGGGACTTGTTCCCCGGGTTTTATCTTGAACTTATAGGCGCCGTGCGATGTACCGATAGATATTGCCAGGCTGTCCACGCCGGTTTTTTCGACAAAGGCTTCAACTTCTTCAGGTTTGGTATAATGGGAAACCGCGTGGGAGACTTCATCTTCGACCCCGGCCAAAACCCCCAGTTCACCTTCCACGCTAACTTCGCGTTCATGGGCATATTCAACAACCTGCCGGGTCCGTTTTGCATTCTCATCAAACGGATGGTGGGATCCATCGAGCATCACCGAAGAAAATCCGGAATCAATACAGGATTTCGCCAGCTCAAAAGAATCTCCGTGGTCCAGATGCAGGGCTACCGGAATCGTGGCGCCGAGCGCTTTTACCATCTGTACGGCCCCCATTGCCATGTAGGGCAGAAATGTCGGGTTGGCATACTTTCTGGCACTGCCGGACACTTGCAAAATTACCGGTGATTTTGATTCCACGCATCCGAGAACGATCCCCTGGAGCTGTTCCATATTGTTAAAATTATAAGCCGGGATGGCGTAGCCCCCCGCTATCGCTTTTTTAAACATGTCGCGGGTGTTTACCAAACCGAGTTCACTGTAGTGCTTTGTGTCCGCCATGCTATCCTCCGTTAACTTGAATTTCGGATTGCGGATTGCGGATTGAAATATCAAACATATCGCCCGTTCAAAATCCGCAATCCGCAATTAAATTTAGCTCACTTTAGTTCACTTTAGGCACTTTAGATCACTTATCAGTTAACGCCGCCACTCCCGGCAACACCTTTCCCTCCATAAATTCCAGTGACGCGCCACCGCCGGTTGAAACATGCGAGACGCGATCGGTAACTCCGGCATTGTTGATTGCCGAAGCCGAATCGCCGCCGCCGATAACGGTTGTGGCGCCTTTTGCGGTTGCTTCGGCCAGGGCATTCGCGATGGCATAGGTTCCTTTTGCGGTTGCTTCAATTTCAAAAACCCCCATGGGGCCGTTCCAGATAACGGTTTTGGCAGCGCCGATAATCCTTCGAAATTTTTCGATAGAATTCGGTCCGATATCCAGACCGAATTCATTTGCGGAAATCGCATCTGCGCCAACTTCTTTTAGTGCACCGACCTGACGCGCATTGAAATCAAATGTCTCTGAAACCATACAGTCAACCGGAAGGATAATTTTTTCACCGCCCTGGTTCAGCAGTTCTCTAGCCAATGCAATTTTATCTTCTTCGAGCAAAGAGTTACCGATTTCCTTTCCCTGGGCTTTAAAAAATGTATACGTCATTCCTCCGCCAATCAGGATGTTGTCGACGGCGGGCAGCAAATTGGAAATAATGTCAATTTTGCCGGATATCTTGGCACCGCCTAAAATGGCAACAAATGGTCTTTGCGGATTTGCCATGACGTCTCCCAAATAGTCGAGCTCTTTCATCAGCAAAAACCCTGCGGCGCATTGTGAAATATGATGGGTGACGCCTTCTGTTGATGCATGGGCCCGGTGCGCGGTGCCAAAGGCGTCATTTACATAAACATCGCCAAGTCTGGCCAGCTTGGCTGCAAAGTGCGGATCATTATCGGTCTCTTCTGCGTAATACCGCAAATTTTCCAACAGGAGAATATCCCCCCCATTGAGATGATCGATTGCGGTCTCAACTTTTTCTCCGATGCAGTCATCAATAAATTTTACCTTTCTTCCAAGCAGGGCGTTGAGCACTGTCACACACGGTTCCAACGACATTTCCGGAACGCGCTTGCCTTTGGGGCGCCCCAGATGGGACATCAGAATAAGCGTGCCGCCGGCGTTGGTGATATATTTAATGGTCGGCAGGGCGGCGCGAATGCGTTTGTCGTTGGCAACCCTGCCGCTTTCCAGTGGCACATTGAAATCAACCCGCGTCAGAACGCGTTTGCCCTTCAGATCTAAATCTTCAACGGTAAGCTTGTTCATACTTTCCCCCTAAAAGATTTTGGATTTTAGAATTCAGATTTTTGATCTTAATGATTGAACGAATGGCTGAATTTTCGGTTTGATTTAATCGCAATCCAAAATCCGAAATCCAGTTGTCCGCACACTTGATGCCAGTTTATTTTCCGAATGCCGCTAACATCTCGATTAAATCCACGACCCGGTTAGAATAGCCCCACTCATTGTCATACCATGAAACAATGCGGGCAAAGCCGTCTTCCTCGGAGCTTGTTGATAGGGCATCGAAGATACTCGAATGCGTGTTGCCGATAATATCGCTGGAAACCAATGGCGCTTCACTGTATTCGACAACGCGCTGCATCGGCCCACCGGCAGCTTCCTGAACCGCTGCATTGATATCTTTGCGGGAGGCCTTTTTGCCCAGCCTGCAGACAAGGTCCACGATCGAACCATCCGGCACCGGCACCCGCATGGCCAACCCATCGAGTTTCCCTTTCAGCTGGGGCAGCACCTTGCCAACGGCTTTGGCTGCTCCGGTGGTCGTCGGGATGATGTTTTCGCCGGCTGCGCGGCTGCGACGAAAATCTTTATGCGGGACATCCGCCAGGCGCTGGTCATTGGTGTAAGCGTGCACCGTGGTGATGAAACCCTCTTCGAGGCCGAACACATCATCGAGGATTTTAGCGATCGGTGCCAGGCAGTTGGTTGTGCAGGATGCATTTGAGACAATGCGGTGTTCCGGCTTGAGTTCTTCATCGTTAACTCCGATCACGATGGTAGCGTCGATTTCTTCCCGTGCAGGCACCGTCAGAATCACTTTTTCTGCGCCCGCTGCCATATGTTTTTCCAAGGGTTCGCGATTGCGGAATACGCCGGTGGCTTCAATCACAAACTGCGCGCCTAAATCCTTCCACGGGATTTCAGCCGGATCGCGATGCTCGGTCATGGCGACCCGATGATCACCGACGGTCATGGCATCTTCTTCAGCGGTAACCTCCTTATCAAAAATGCCCATCACGGTATCATATTTGAGGAGGTAAGCGAGTTGCTCATTGTCAAACAAGTCGTTGATCGCGACAACTTCCATATCGTCTCGATCACTGATGATCCGAAATACACTCCGGCCGATGCGGCCGAAGCCGTTTATGCCAACTTGAATAGCCATTATGCTGCCTCCTTGTCTATTTCCATAAACTTACGAATAAGATCAACCACCCGATGGGCGTAGCCCCAACCATTGTCATACCAGGCCAGGGTTTTGGAAACATTATCTTTTTGGACCATGGTTGCCATGGAATCGAAAGTGCTTGAATAGGTGCTGCGAATAATATCACTGGAAACAATGGGATCGTCCTCATAGACCAGAATTCCCTTCCACTGATCCGAAGCCGCCGCCGTTCGGATAACTTCGTTAATGGCCACATCCGTCACCGGTTTTTCGTGCCAGCAAACCAGGTCCACCACGGACCCGTTGGGAACCGGTACATTCATGGAAGCCCCGCTCAGCCGTCCGGCAAGATCCGGAATCAGCTCGGTGACCACCTGAGCTGCATTGGTTTCCTGGGGGATGATATTTTCGGCGGCTGCGCGTCCACGCCGTTTATCTTCGGAGGGCACATCCGCCAGACGTTGCTGGTTGGTATATGCATGAACGGTACTCAAAAACGCTCTTTGAATACCGAACGCCTCGTGTAAGATCTTGACCACCGGAGCAGCACAATGGGCCGTACAGGACCCATTGGAAACAATCCGATGTTCCGGCTTCAACTGTGCATCGTTGACCCCCATGACCACCGTGATATCCGGCGGTGTCTTCTGGGGCACACATAGAATCACGCGTTTGGCGCCCTGTTTCAGATGTTTTTCAAAATCATCCCGGGTCCGAAACTGGGCCGTGGCTTCAATTACAATGTCCACCCCCAAATCCCCCCAGGGCACATCGCCGGGCTCCTTTTCAGAAAGCATGGGAATCTGGCGGCCGACCACATAGAGATTGCCTTCCTGTACGCTGACCTCATCCGGGAACGGTCCCAGAATCGTATCAAAGCGCAAGAGATATTCCAGGGCCTTATGATCGGCAATATCACTGATGGCGGCCAGTTTAATGTCTGCACTCTGGTAAAGAATTCGAAATAGATTTCTTCCGATTCTTCCAAAGCCCATTAGGCCGACTGTAGTTGCCATACTTCACCTCCTTGCTGTCTTGGTCAAACGTTTCAGATTAATTCAGTTGATGCGGCAATTATAATTTATTCTTGTATGTGAAAATTTTCCATCGGAGGGAATCCCCCTGATTGAAATAATTGGCAACAACAGATCTGCTTTAGTTCCATTAATGACACGACACAGAAATCTCAACGATACTCGGCGTGTAATCTTTTGGCGGTTCAAAACCCAGCAGCGTCAAACAGGTTGCCGCCAGACTGCTGATGCCAAGATCATCATGCGCTGAAAGTTTCATCTTTATACTGCCGGTCGGCTCATACACATAGGCAAATACCGGATTCAGTGAATGGGCCGTTCGCGGCTTGGGCTCCCCGGTTTTCTCATCATAAATGATTTCTCCCGTTTCATAATTGCACTCATACATATCATCCGAATTGCCGTGATCGGCCGAAACAACAAGAATGCCATTGACTTTTTTTACCGCCCGGACAATTCGACCGATACACAGATCGACGGTCTCAACGGCGATTTCAACTGCCTGGGGGATACCGGTATGCCCGACCATGTCGCCATTGGCATAATTGAGTCTGATAAATTCGTATTGGCCGCCTGTAATGGCTTCAACGACTTTGTCGGTAATCTCGGCCGCTTTCATCCAGGGTCTTTGTTCAAAAGGGACGATGTCAGAGGGCACCTCGATGTAATCCTCTAAAGAATCATCGAACTTGCCGGAGCGGTTACCGTTAAAAAAATAGGTCACATGGCCAAATTTCTGAGTTTCGCTGATAGCCAGCTGCTTCACGCCGGCTTTGACAAGATACTCACCGACGGTGCGATCAATCCCGGGCGGATTTACCAAATACTTTTTTGGAATCAGCGCATCACCATCGTATTGCATCATGCCGGCAAATTTTACATTCAGTTTTGGGCCCCGGGGGAATTTGTCAAATTCATCCGCTTCAAAAGCCTTACTGATCTCGATGGCTCGATCACCGCGGAAGTTGAAAAAAATGACACTGTCATTTTCCTCTATGGGTCCCAGGGGCGCTTGGTCTCGGGCGATGACAAATGGCGGAAGATCCTGGTCGATGACACCCGGGTTTTCCCGGCGCAATGTTTCGATCGCCTTGCGGGCGGATTCAAACTTTCGGCCTTCGCCCAGGACATGGGTTTTCCATCCCAGTTCAACCATGCCCCAGTTTGCCTGATAGCGGTCCATGGTGATTTGCATGCGGCCGCCGCCGGAAGCGATGGCAAAGTCAATTTTGCTGTCCTTTTTAAGCTCGCTGAGAAAGTTTTCGAGCCGCGCGACATAATCTAATGCAGAGGTTGGCGGTACATCCCGCCCATCCAGAAGAATATGAACACCGGCTTTTTGGACGCCTTCGTTTTTTGCTTCTGCCAGAAGTGCTTCCAGGTGGCGGATATGGCTGTGGACGTTGCCGTCTGAAAAAAGGCCCATAAAATGCAGCCTGGAATTATGGTCGATGACGTTTTCGATCAACTCTTTCCACACGGTTCCATCAAAAAGCGCACGGTTCTCGATGGATTCATTTACCAGCTTGGCACCCTGAGCAAAAACGCGGCCGCATCCAATGGCGTTGTGACCGATTTCACTGTTGCCCATATCTGCATCCGAGGGCATGCCCACCGCCGTTCCATGGGCTTTAAGTTTTGCGCTCAGGGCATTTCGCGCAAGCCAATCCAGTGTCGGCGTATTTGCCCGGCTAACCAAATCCCCTTCTCCGCATGTGCCGATTCCGACTCCATCTAAAATCGCCAGAACAACCGGACCCTGGGGGCCTTTGAATTTTTTTGTCCTTTCAAGCGGTTCCATTTTTGCAGCCGCTTTTGTCATTTTCATGATCCTTCCTATATGCATGGCATAAATTTAGAAGTTAAGCTCGTTGGCTTTCCCTTCGAACGCGATGGCAAAGGCCCCCGAGCTGCCCACGAAACCACAACCAACAATTCCGATTTTCATGGCGATATCTCTTCTTTTCGTACAAAACTCAACTCTGAAAAATTAGCGAATCCGTGGTATTTAAATTATAAAATAGCTTCTCATTAATTTTTATGCAAGATTCAGGTAATAAGTAGTTTCGCGTTTAATGACCAACTCAGGCGGAACGATTCGATCTATCCTAGTCACCGATGGCGTACTCGGCCGCGAGGTCTTCAATTTCCTTCCGGTAGCGCTGATATTCTTGTGATTCTGCCGGACTGTAATTCAAATTTTTATATAGACCGGTAATTTGGGTAAATATATCATGGGCTTCGTCTTTATCCTTAAACTGATAGGCGTGCTGGATTAGGTCCTTGATCAGCTGAAAACTTTCATGTTGCCGCTCGAGGGGCATGGATGCATCCACATCGTCGAAGGCATCCTGCTGCAAAAAGACCATATCGAGCAAGGTGGCTTTTTGCCATACAATATAATCTTCGATACTGATTCCCTCTTCGCCGGTAACCTGCATCATCTGGTAGATGGAATCACCCCGGCGCAAAAGTTCTTGCATGGCTTTGACGTCGCTAACCCATTCAGCACCAAAATTTTCAGCAAACCAGTCCTTCAACTGTTCCAGATAACGAGACCAGGAAATTAATGGATCGATGGCCGGATAAAAACGCTTGTAAGCCCGATCATAAGAAAGGCCCAGAAAGGTCTTAACGGTGGCAAGGGTTGCCTGGGTGACCGGCTCCTCGAAGTTGCCGCCGGCAGGTGAGACGGTTCCAATCATCGTGAGACTGCCGACTGATTGGTCCGGGCATTTGATCACGCCGGCCCGCTCGTAAATGTTCTTGACCGAGGAATCTAAATAGGCTGGAAAGGCTTCTTCACCGGGGATTTCTTCCATCCGCCCGGAGGTCTCGCGCATGGCCTGTGCCCAGCGGGAAGTGGAGTCTGCAATCATCAGCACATTGTAGCCCATCTGACGGTAGTATTCGCCCAGTGTAATCCCGGTATATATGGAAGACTCCCGCGCAGCTACCGGCATAGAGGACGTGTTGCAGATGATGATCGTGCGGTCCATCAATGAACCGCCGGTGCGGGGATCTTTGGTTTCCGGAAACTCCTTGATGGTCTCAACAACTTCGCCGGCTCGCTCGCCGCAAGCGGTCACAATCACAATGTCCACCGTCGAATAGCGTGAGATCAGGCTTTGCAATACGGTTTTGCCGGCGCCGAACGGTCCGGGGATACAGGCCATTCCGCCTCGTGCGATGGGGAAAAACGTATCGACGATGCGGGTGGTCGTGGTCATGGGCTCGGTAGGATAGAGCCGTTCCGCATGGCGACGACGTATCATGGCCTCAGGAATCGGGCGGCGTACCGGCCATGACTGGACCATGGTCAGTTCACGCTCTGCGCCACCTGCAGTTTGAATCCGGGCGATAGGTGTATTCACGTTAAAGCTTCCCTGTTGAATCCAGGTGACCTCAAGCGCCTTAGGTTCATTAAACGGTATCATTATTTTGTGGCGGAACAATCCTTCCTGGACCGTGCCGATGGATTGCCCGGCGACAAGCTTGTCTCCGATTGAAGCCGTCGGTGTAAAATCCCATTTCTTTTTTTGGTCCAGAGGGAACACATCGACACCGCGTGGCAGAAAAAACCCGTGATCGCGGGCCAGGAGCGCTAAAGGTTTTTGTAACCCGTCAAATACCTGTCCCAGCAGCCCAGGACCCAGAAAGACCGAAAGCATCTGATCGCTCATCTCAACCGGATCGCCAACCCGAACGCCACGGGTGTCTTCAAACACCTGCATATCGGCTGTATTGCCGTGTACGCGCAGCACTTCAGCCATGAGGCGTTCATTGCCGACGCAGATGAAGCCCACCTCATTTTTCTTGATGGCCTTACCCCCCGTATCGATCTTCACCATACTTTCGCGTACGGTCAACACCCGGGCGCTAACGTCCTCAGTTGCTTGTGATGCTTTCGGCTGAAGCGTCGAAGATTTTCGGTTGCTCATCGGTTACCTCCGTTATTAATTCTTCAAAGCGCACTTTGGCCTCTTCGATGTTATAGGACAGCCACCGGTCGAGGATGTCCCATTTGATAATGTATATCAGCACCGCGCTGAATCCGAACTCATAGGGTGGGGCCGATCGATCGACGTGATCCCAGAGCGCGTTCTTGAGCAGTCGTTCGAGCGCCAGAGTTTCTCCGGCTTCAAGGTGGGCGCGTGCCTGAGGAATCCAAGGATAAACGGCACTGAGTTTAAAATGCGGATGATCCCAGTTGCGTTCGATATGCTTGACATAGCGGCCGACACCCCATGCCTCGCCGGCCGCCGGGACCGGCAAACCGCGAAAACGACGCCGCAGGGCTGCCATAATCGTGCGTTGATCAATGGGAAAATCAAAGATGGATTGAAGCGTCGGGCGCGCAATGTGTTTTTCCATCTTTTTAAACTTGGCAATCATTTCCTGATCCGTGCGGGTGGCGCTTTGCCGCTGCCAGGCCAGAAATTCGGCCGCACGTTCATACAATTCCGCATCATCCGGGGTGAGCATACCGCGACGTTGTTCCAGCCGTTCCCGCGTAATCGGCAGCCGATCGGTCTGGTCAAAGCGCGGCAACGGCGGTAAGCTTGCCAGAAGCGTATAATATGGCTGATTGCCCATAATAACGGTTACTCCATAATTCTATACTCAATTACATCACTGTTCTTTCAAGTGGTAATTCCAAATCCACAATCCGAAATCCGCAATTGAACTCACTCCATCCCACTGACAATAGCCCGATACCGTGGGAGCAAATTTTGCAACAGCAAATCGGAAATGGCTCGATCGGATAAATCGATCTCCAGATCTTCGCCGACCAGGCGTATCCGAATACCACCGCTGATATCCTCAGAGGGTTTTAAATCAATACCTTCCCGCAGCATATCGCCGGAGATACCCAACACCAAGTGCCTTACGCGATCCTGGCCCTTTTTGGTCAGCCGGGTGCGCTTTTCATCGGTCTCAAACAGATCTTTGGGAAGCAGAACCTCTACAGGCTTATCTTCACAAGCTTTTTCGCCGGCAGCCATGCCGGCGATAGCCAGAATAATCTGCCGCAGAAATTTCTTGTCGCTCAATTCAACGGACACCAGCCGTCTGACATGCGCCGCAAAATCGGCTTTCACCTCCGCCTCCATTTTAAGCTCGGTATCCCGAATCGCCACGCGCAAGGATTCAATGGCAGCCGCTTTCTCCGTTTCGATTTCGCTGCGGGCCTTCGATAATATTTCTTCGGCCTCAGCTTCGGCCTGAGCAACAATCCGGGAAGCCTGCTCCTGGGCCTCTTGCAGAATCTGATCGGATTTTTCCTGGCCGGCTTTAACCCCTTCATCCCGCAGCCGGCTGATGAGTTCCTGGACACCCGATGCAGCTTTTGTTGTCTCTGCCATGATTTAACCTCCTCCTCCGGTAACGGTGCCCAACAGTACCAACGCAAACACAAAGGCAAAAACGGCAAAGCCTTCCACCACCGCCGCCGGTGCTAAAGAAATACCGAATACCTCGGGCTTGCTTTTGGAAACACTGATGGATGATGCGCAAGCATACCCCTGGTAAATAGCGCTGGCCATCAAGGCCAATCCGGTTAACACACCGATGCCGAAAATGCCCGGAGCTGACTCCGGCTTGATGGCACCGCCAAAAGTCAATGTAACGACGATCCCATAGATCACCTGGGAAGACGGCATCGCTGACACGCCGATAAAGCGGCCAAAACCGCTTTCAGTCTCGAGCATGGCACCGATTGCCGCCTGTCCGGCCCGCGAGCAGCCGATGATACTGCCGACGGCTCCCAGGGCCAGCGGGGCAAAGACTCCCAACCAGCCTAACGCTAAGATCATGTTTTCCACTATTCCCTCTCCTTTCTTGCAAAGGCATTGAACGGTTGCCCTTCTTCGGAAATGCTCCATCTAAAAAATTCAATAAAATTAAGCCGCAGTCCATGGATGAATCCGCTGCTTAAAGACAACACAAAATTCAGGCTGTGCCCGAGCAGTGCAATCAGAAGCGCAAATAAAATTCCAATACCCGGAAGCGCTTCTTTAACCTGTCCGGCCATTCCGTTAAACGTGCCGGCCAGAGACGCGCTGGCCAGGCCGAGGGCAAAAAGGCGCAAATAACTCAGCGCATCCCCGAAGGCGTTGGAAAGACCGGTAAGCCCGCCAAATCCTTTGAGCAGGCGTTTCCACAGCGGTCCCTCGGGACTGTTAAACAGCACCACGCCTACCAATCCCAGCACCATGGTCGCAATGCCGGCCGGCTTCAAAAAGGTCAATGTTTCCCCATGGGAGGCGGCCTGCCAGATGGCAACCGCACCCAGGAAAATAAAAACCCAGGCGGTGGGCACCACCGCCCGTATCGTGCGACGAAAGTGCCAGGCGCTTACAGCATTGGCGACGACAAGATGAAAAACGCCTAAAAGAATCGAAAGCTGCATCATGACGTTAAAATTCATCATGTCGATTATTTTCAGTTTGGCCGCCAGGCTGCCTTCACCAGGGGAAACCCCGAAATAGCTCCCCACCATCACGCCATAGATCACGCCTGCACCAACCAGCGTCACCAGCAGAATGCGAAAGCGCCGGCCGGCATCTGAGTGGCCCATTTTTTTCCAAAGTGCGGCCACGATAAGGCCCAGACTGGCCGAATATCCGGCATCCGCGAAAATCATCGCAAAAAAGAGGGCAAAAGAAAAAAACACAATCATTGACGGATCCCACAGCCAGTAGCGGGGCGTGGTGTAAAACGAAACCAGATCCTGCCCGCCGGCCAACCCCTGGGGATTTCGCATTAAGGTTGGCGGTGTTTCCGCCGGTTGCGGGTCTGCCGTTTCAAAGACCAACCCCTGGTCGCTGGCATATTTCTGCAAGCGGGCAATTGTAATTTCCGGCGTCCAGGCCTGCAACGCGAATACGGGATCCTCGGCATAGGTCTGATCCGCCGCGTCCTTTAAGGCGGCTTGATCCTCCAGTCGATCAATATTGCGGGCAAACAGGGTGCACCAACGGGTCAGGCCGGCGCGCTCTGCCTGCAGATCCTCCAGTTCAAGTTCAACCTCTTCCAGCCGATCTTCTAATTGTGAAAGGGATTTGTTGCCGGTGCGAACGCGTTCCACCGGCATGCCTTCCGGTTGGTTTTCTGATATCACCGCAACATAGCAAAAACGATTGTCACGGAATATCACCTCCCAAATGAGATCGGTGGTTTCAACTTGTTTCATGTCCTTATGCGGGACGACATAAAACCACAGCCTCAGATTGTTGAGCGCTTCGCGGGGCGGAAAAGAAAACTCCCCCCAGGGTCTTAAATTATCAATTCGGCCGATGAGGAAATCCCTTTCAGCCTCCATATCTTGAATTTTATCCAATAGCGCCAGCGCCTTCTGTTCGGTCGCATGGGCATAAAATTTTTTGGAATCCCGCACCTGCCGACGCCGATTCGGACAGCTTGTGAGAAATCGCAAGGCTTCCCGCGAGCGCGAAGAAGGCCCGCCTGCGCTGTGCAGGGTCTCCTGCTGGGGTGCCAGCGGAATCAGATGCAGACATCCGAATTTTTGCAGATCAGATAAGATCTGCTGCCGGTCATCTGTGTGGCCGTAAAAGGTCACTTTTACCAGCGATACGATGCTCATGGTGCTGTATCCTTTATTTGACCTATACTACTTTTGATATCTTCTTTTAGCCGTCACTTACCTGCTTGCGCATTCTCTTTGTTATTTTGGACCGTACAACGGCGGCGCGTTCGGCATCGGCTAAATATATCTGAATTTTCTGGATATTTTTCTTTGCAGTCGGGATTAAAATTTTATCGAAAAGATTCACCCGCTGGGTGATTCTGCGCTCGGCCTGTTCCAGCAAACGCACCCGTTCAGCCGCTACCTGAACCCTGGTTTTCTGCTCAACCATTTGCTTGAGCTGTTCAACCAGCATATCCACCCAATGGGGTTTTGCTAACATTGAATATTCTGCAACATGGCATTTAATCGCTACCAGCTTTGGGAGTTTGACACCCACCAAATTCTCTTCCTCGATACGGAAGGATTCCACATGAACCAGACCGGAAACATCGATTTCCCGATTCGCCAGCATCGGCAACTGTTCCGCGACTCGATCATTCAATTTTTCCACCTCGGCCTCTGCTTCGGCCAGCTGCTGACGGGCGCGCTTTAATTCGCCGCTAATCTGCATCCGTTTAAGGTCCAGCGATGGCAGCACCCGCTCAAATAAGCGCATATCTTCGCGCTGCTTCTGAAGCCCACTTTTGCTCAATGCCAATTTTGCCATGGCGAATGCCCCTTAACTAACGGTGGGAAAATACTTATCAATTAAGTCCTGTTTCATAAGCAGTTCCTGGTATTCAAAACATTCGGCCAATGTTTCCCAGCAGCGATCCAGCGCCTCAATCACCGGCATGGAAACCCGGATATCCATAAAACGTTCGCGAAAAAGCCGCCCGAACTTGAGCAATTTTTCATCGAAAGGGGACAGCTCGAAGGCCATGGCCTGCTTTTTTTCGGCTTCCAGTGCATTGGAATAAAAGCGTATCATCGTGTTCATGATCTGGCTGTGATCTTCGCGGGTCGCTTTGCCTACCACATGCTGCTTCAATCGCGACAGGGAGCCGAAGGGATCGATATAGCCATCATGCAAGTAGAACTGTCCCTCGGTGATATAGCCGGTGTTATCCGGTACGGGATGGGTGACGTCGTTGCCGGGCATTGTTGTCACCGTGAGGATGGTTACCGAGCCGGCACCTCTGAAATCACAGGCTTTCTCATAGCGCATGGCCAGCTGGGTGTACAGATCGCCGAGGTAGCCGCGGGCGGCCGGAATGCGCTCCAAAGAAATGCCGATTTCCTTCATAGCGTCCGCATAGGCAGTCATATCCGTCAGCAGCACCAGTACTCGCTTATCTTTCTCAACAGCGTACTTTTCAGCCACAGCCAGGGCCATATCCGGAATCGACAAGCGTTCAACAATCGGGTCGGCGGCTAAGTTGATATACATGACCGCCCGGTGAAAAACGCCATGCTCCTCAAAAGCGGTCCTGAAGAAATGGTAATCGTCAAAAATCAGCCCGAGTCCGCCAAAAACCACGATGTCGGCATCGGCCTGAAAACCGATGCGCGCCAGCAACTCGTTATAGGGTTCACCGGCCACCGAGAAGATCGGGATTTTTTGGCTTTCAACCAGGCAGTTAAACAAATCGATCATGGGGACTTCGGTTTGGATCATTTTGTCGGGCATCACCCGCATCATGGGATTGACGGTGGGGCCTGCGACCTCGATTTTCGGATCCGCGGATAGATCGGGGCCGTCATCAAAAGGTTCCCCCGACCCCTTGAAAATCCGTCCCAGAATATTATCAGAATAGGTAACATTCTGGGGATGACCCAGGAACCGCACACCGGCTTCGGTGGATAGTCCCTTGCTACCTGCGAATACCTGCAGGCTGACGATATCACGATCGAGTTCGACCACTTTGGCCTGGGAGGTTTCACCGTCGACATTTTCGACGATGGCCAGATCACCAAAAGCGGCGCCCTCCGCCTTTACCCGGATCGTATCGCCGACAATCTCCAGCACACGTGTGTGACGGGTTAGCTCTGGGAACATGATTTGCGTTCTCCTCTTCTCTGTCCGTGAATGGTTTTATGGTTGTTGGAATCCTGTTTAGCAGCTGTTTGGGGAAAGTTGGATTTGTGTTTAGCATTCGCCATCATTTAAATGAAAATTTAGCCTGACCCACCAATGATTTTACAGTTCGACACAAGCGAAAGATTTAATTGGGTGTTCTCAAACCGGGTGTTTTGCACCCGGTTGTACAGTGTTACTAGCACCGATTAAGGCACTGCCGCGCCTTTGTATTTTCCCGCTTATAGCGGAAAAATCAAGGCCACCCGCTACGCGGGTGGTCGGTGACTCGAAGATCACAGCCTATTAGCGTAAGGAAAAGCATGGAAGAAAAGCAAACTTGGCTTAAATATACTTCCTCAGAATTAATTGTCAATATCGCCGAAAATTCCGGCAATCGTCTCAAAAATGGCTGTTGACAACCCATCAGGCTTTCTATATTTAAGTGCTAACCTTTTTGCCGATAGGGTGTTTCTTCAAAGTGTTCTGTGACTGAAACCGATTAATAACTCACATTTTGGCGTCACCGTCTCTTAGCTAAGGAGAGTAGACTGATGGATAAGAAAATTCTGCTGGCGGTTGATGATTCACTTCAATCGAAATATGCTGTCAAATACGCAGTTGCCATATCCTCAACCGTAAAAGATCTTCATTATGTTCTGTTTCATGTCCAGCCGATGATATCACATTATCTTCTAGATGAGGTCCAAAAAAGTCAGCAAGCAAGGGCTGAATTGGATAAATTGAATAAGAAAAATGACGCATCTGCTCGCAAAATACTCGAGCAACACCAGAATAATATGTTGCGCATGGGAATTGACGAAGATCGGATCGAAATTGTGACCCAGCCGAGAACATTGGGTTTGGCCAAAGATATTATCGATTTCGGTCACGCGGGCCGTTATGACGCGATTGTCGTCGGTAGCAGGAAAATGTCGGGTCTTCAGAAAGTCTTCATGGGCAGTGTATCGGCTAATTTGCTGGAGCACTCTGAATTCATACCGGTCTGGATTGTAGACGGAGAGGTGACTTCCGACAAAATAATGGTTGCCGTTGATGGTTCAGAAAGTTCACTTCGAGCCGTCGACCATATCAGCTTTATGCTGATGGGCAATACAAATGCAGAGATCACACTCTTGCATGTAATGAGCAAAGCCAGAGAGTTTTATGAAGATAGTCTCGATGAAGAACCTTCTAAGGAGTTGGAGGACCTCGTAACCAGTTGCGACAAAAAACGGATCGACCAATTTTACGCATTAGCTGTGAAAAAGCTTAAAGATGCCGGCATTTCGGAAAATCAGATTGAAATTCTAACGCTGGAACAACGAAATCGCCCCGGCAGGATCATCATCGAAACCGCCGATAAAGGTAACTTTGGAACTGTGGTGATTGGTAGACGCGGAATTAATAAATCGTTTTTTACGGGCAGCGTGTCACACCATGTTATCAATAAGATTTCCGGCTGTGTCCTGTGGGTCGTTTCCTAAAAAGATCGCCAACAACAAATGCCTTTTAGAAATCGGGGTCAAAGCTTGAATAGTGAATTAAACCGGTAATCCGACCTGCTGCGCCGATGAAAAACCGTTGAATGTGAGGCTGCCTTCATTCCCAACCGCGACAGGGAGTTATCGTATCCCATTGGCCCGACGGTGCTGATAATCGGCGAGAGTGACAGGCTGGTTTGCCTAATGAGTATGTTCGGAATCGTCGCCAAATTCTTCAGACTTTGAAGGCGCAATAGTTCGCTTCAATAGGAAATAACCTGCAGAAAGCGCGATCATCAGCGCGGCTATGCCGAGCAGAATCTCATATGATACCGAGTCGTAGTCAATAATGATTATCTTTCTAGCTGCCGCGATTATGGCCACTAGGACAACCACCTCAACATGAAAAACATCTTCGTCGAGGTACATTTTGACGGTTTCAACCAACTCCAGACCAATCAAGACCATGAGAAAAAAGGCAAATACCGTCAGCATCTCTTTAACGTCCAAGAGAAGCATTGGAGGTGCCAGAAGCTCTCTAGCCAGTATGATGGCGAGTTCGATAGTTGAAGCCAACAAGACGAGCATCATCATCAAAAGTAGGGCCAGAACGATGAAGCGCTCGAATTTGTGAATGATACCCTTCGTCATGAACCCTGATCTCCTGTTCTCAACACTTATTTTAGCGCAAAGATCCCCGCATTACGACTCATATTTTCTTTTGTTTTTAGAAGCAAGGATTTTTTCTCCATAGCGTAAGCGGATCGAATAGTAAAATCAGTTTCGAGTGGCCAGGGAAAAGACCAGTTAGTTTGATTCGTGTTGATGCGCGCAGGCTTCGGCTTGACTTTTTATGGATGCCATCAGCTGCTGGGTAAGGCGGTGGAGCCGACTGGGGATAAAAATGAGTTTGCTGAGCCATAGCAGGGGACCGCGAAATGCCTCACTGCTGGTCAGCCGAATCGATTTCTCTTTTTCTTCGAAAATAAATCGATGCACGGCCTTAACCCCGAAACGGTGGCCTTCCCAGATGACTTCTTTTCCCGGATCGCATTTGGTTATGGTGGGCATCACCTTGATCGGCAGGTAGTAGGGCCGCATGGTGAACGTAAAACAGGTATCTACTGCCATGGTGTCGCCCCTGATGATGCAGCAATTTTCACATACCGTATTCCAGTTCTGCCAGTCTTCCATAGCGGCAAAGATCCGCCAGACCACCGGCAGGGGTGCGTTGATTTCGACGCTTTCTTCGATGAGCATACCCACGGTCTCCTTCATTATTTGCCCTGGTCTCGATTGTGTTCGACACACGCAACCGTCTGCTCGGCAATTTCGAGTTCTTCGTTGGTGGGAACAACAAGGACTTTGACGGTGCTGCTTTCGGCCTGAATTTCAAATGCCTCTTTCGACCTGCGGTTGTTCTTATCAGGATCCACCTCGATTCCCAGATGAGCGAGCCCCTGGCAGGAACCCGCACGAATCAGAGGTGATTTTTCACCGATGCCTGCCGTAAACACCAGCGCATCAAGCCGGCCCAGGACGGCATCGTAGGCACCAATGTACTTTTTGATACGGTAGCAAACCATTTCGATGGCCAGCTTAGCCCGGGGATTGCCGTCGCGGGCGAGCTCTTCAATTTGACGCATATCATTGACGCCGCAGATCCCTTTCAGGCCGCTTTCTTTGTTCAGTATGGATTCAACCGCATCTCTGGCCAGACCGGTCTTCCTCTTGAGATAAAAGATAATCGCCGGGTCGATATCACCGCTGCGGGTTCCCATAATTAGACCTTCAAGGGGGGTCATACCCATGGACGTATCAATACTGATACCCTCTTTAACCGCGGTCGCGCTGGCGCCGTTTCCCAGGTGCAGGGTAATCAGGTTTAGCGAATCCAGGGGGCGGTTCATTAACTTTGCCGCCTGTTTGGCGACATAATGATGAGATGTCCCGTGGAAGCCGTAGCGGCGGACATGGTGCGCTTCGTAGAGATCCTGCGGGATGGCGTAGCGAAACGCATGCACCGGAATCGAATGATGAAAGGCTGTGTCAAACACGGCCACCTGGGGCACCTGCGGGGCGTTTTGGATGGCGACTTCAATACCCAGCAGATTGGCCGGATTGTGCAGCGGGGCAAGCGGGATCAGTCTGCGAATGGCGTCGATTACTTTTTTATCTATAAGTGTCGGTTCCTTAAATTCTTCTCCGCCGTGTACCACCCGATGACCGATACCGAACAGTTCCTTATTATCCTGAACAGCGCCTGATTTTCCTAAAACAGCTCCGATCAGCTGAAAGCCTTGCTGGTGGTCGGCAACCGGTTCGGTTTTGACGATTTCTACCATTTCACCTTTGCGGTTGCGGGTATGGTGGGTAAGCCGGCTTTCGGCTTCCCCGATTTTTTCCATAACGCCGGATGCCAGCACGGTTTTGCCGGTCATGTCGAAGAGCCGGTATTTGATCGATGAGCTTCCGGAGTTAAGTACGAGAACCTTCATAAGCACACCTTATGTATTGCGGATTTCGGATTGCAGATTGCGGATTGATTTTAATATCCAATTTGTAACGTAACATTACTTTCCCTTTCGGGCCGTGTTTATTGAGGCTACCACCATGGATAAAATTTCATTGCATTCTCGCATCAGGGATGAAATTAAATCTTTATTAAAGATTTCTATTTCTTCTATTACCTCTAACCAAAATAATTTTTCATCTGCCTCTTCTTCTACAATACCCATTTTAGCAATGAATTCGGCTCTAGATCTTGCTCTGCACGATAGTTGGACGCAACTGAGGTACCCGACCTAAAAATTTGATTTCCAATCAGATTTCCTTCTCGATTTTTAGGCAGTTTTCGGCAAAGGAGAATAATCTGTTTTGCAAATTTCTTTGTCCGATCTTTCATTACTTCTGGATTCATCGCTGTTTCATTTCCCATTTGCTTCCTCCCATTATTTTCCTTTTGAATATCCAATCCCCCAATCTGTCAATAATGCACATGCTCTTCGTATTAGTAAATCCGCAATCTGCAATCTGCAATCCGCAATTAAAAGGCGTCTTAATAGCGTATAAGGCCACTATTCTGCCAGAATGAGTTTGCCACGACCTATTTAGCTGCCGGGCCGATGGACCGCCTGTGCCTGAATGGCGGTAATGGCGACGGTGTTGACGATATCCGGGATCGTGCAGCCGCGGCTTAAATCGTTGACCGGTTTTTTCAATCCTTGCAGAACCGGGCCAATGGCAACCGCATTTGCGGAACGCTGCACCGCCTTGTAAAGATTATTACCGGTATTCAAATCCGGGAAAATAAAGACAGTGGCTTTGCCGGCAACCTCGCTTTCCGGAAGTTTGGTCCTGGCGACGCCGGCATCCACGGCGGCATCGTACTGAATGGGACCTTCAATTTTTAAATCCGGCCGGCGTTCCCTGGCGATGCGGGTGGCTTCTCGCACTTTATCGACTTCGGCGCCTTTGCCCGATTCGCCGGTTGAATAGGAACACATTGCGATACAGGGTTCGATTCCATAGATGGCGGCGGTTTCCGCAGAACTGATCGCAATTTCCGCCAGCTGTGCGGCGTTCGGATCGGGATTGACGGCGCAATCTCCGTAAACGAGGACACGGTCTGCCAGGCACATGATAAAAACGCTGGAAACGACGGAGAATCCAGGCTGGGTGCGAATAATCTGCAGGGCCGGCAGAATCGTTTCGCCCGTGGTGTGGATGGCGCCCGAAACCATGCCGTCGGCAAGATCTTTGTATACCATCAGCGTGCCAAAGTAGTTGGCATCGGTGGCGGTATCGGCGGCCATTTTTTCGGATATGCCCTTGTGCTTGCGCATCTCGTAATATGTCCGGGCAAAGTCACTGCGCCACTCGGATGTGAGCGGATCAATAATCTGAATTCCATCCAGGTTGAGTCCCAGGGTGCCGATTTTATTTTTGATCTCATCCGGGTTTCCCAGCAAGGTGAGGTCGGCCACACCCCTTCGTAAAAGGATTTCACTGGCGCGTAATATGCGTTCTTCCTCGCCTTCCGGCAAAACGATGTGCCGGGGATCGGCCTTGGCTCTCTCGATGAGCTTATATTCAAACATGATGGGCGTAACCCGGTTTGAACGCACCACCTGGATGCGGTCCTCGAGCCGGGTTGTATTCACATGGGCTTCAAAAATACCCAGGGCGGCGGCGATTTTGCGGTCGTTTTCAGGTGTCAGCGCCGGGCGTACCACACTGGCATTCATGGCAGTGGTATAGGTGTCGGTATCAACCATGATAACCGGAATCGGTGAATACTTTTTAAAGCCCGCAATCAGGCGCTGAACCGGTTTTTCAGGTGTCAATCCCCCGGTCAAAAGCAAGCCGGCAATATTCGGGTAGGTCTCAGAGACGGTGGTCGCCAGGCTTCCCAGAATCACGTCGGCACGGTCTCCCGGTGTAATAATAAGATCGCCGTCTGTGACGTGTTCCAGAAAATGGGGCAACTGCATGGCGGCAACCTTGAAATCACGTACCTCCCGGTTCAAACTTTTGGGTTCGCCCTGAAAAATCTGGGCGTTAAGGTTCCGCGCGATTTCGCCCACCGTTGGTTTCCCCAATGTGGGTTCTTCGGGTAGAATGTAAATTGGCTCTGCTTGCAGGCCCATTTTTTTTATTTGATCGTTAACGTCCGCGAATCGATTGATATCCGCCCGGTTAATAATGGTCGCCACGACCGTGCACCCTTTTTCTTCAAATGACTCCTGGGCGACCTGCATCGCCTCTACGGTTTCAGTGGGTGATTTGCCGCGGCCGTTGACCAACACCAGAACCGGACACCCCAGATTGTTCGCTACATCGGCGTTAAATTCGAACTCAAAGGCGGAGCCCACACCTGTAAAATCCGTACCCTCGCACAAAACAAAATTGCACTTACCTTCCAGGGCCTTGTATTTGTTAAGAATGTTTTTCAAAAGCGTTTCAACGCGTCCTTCAGCAACCAGATTCCGGGCATCAGCGTGTGCACAGGCAAACATGTCTTCATAGTCCAGATCCAGATGGTATCGCGTTTTTATCAGCCGGATATTGTTATCCGGTTCTTTTGCGGAAGGCACGACGGGTCGAAAATAACCCAGTCGGCGAGTTCGTCTTGAAAGCATTTCCATAATACCGAGGGCGACCACCGATTTGCCGCTACCGGGTTCCATTGCAGCGATGTAAAGGCTGTTTGCCATATTTTCCTCCTGATATATTCGCTAACCGTTCGAAAACATTATCATCTGTTAATTTAAAGTCAATATCTGCTTTTTTTGAGATAATTCTGCCGAAAATTCATCAAAATAAAGAAAATCAGTTTAAAATGGATTTATACGGTTTAAGTCTAATTATTCAGTTAAAAATAATAGGTATTCCTATTTTATGCTTGCGCTTGGCAGTTTTTGTGATAATAAACAGTGGGGCAGAATGATTAGATTTCCCGATGAATGTCTCATGCCTTAAATAGCGTTTCAGCTATTGAACTTGAAGATTCGGCAAAAAAAAAAGAAGGAAGATTCACCATGGCAGAAAATTCGAACGAGCAAAACCCGTCCGACGCTATCGCAGTCGAAAAACCGGGAAATCCATTTACGTGGATTTTTCATCCTTTTGGCGCAAAAACATTGAGGATCAACGGCAATCTGGGGGCCATTGCGATTTTTTTATTCCGGTCCTTCTTCATGATTTTTCATTATAAGCAGATTCCTGCCATCATCCAACAGATATACTTTATCGGAGCCAAATCCGCCCAGATCGTTATGCTGGTGGGCTTTTTTACCGGCATGGTACTGGGCCTGCAACTGTATCATGTTCTGGTTAAATTTGGCTCGGTGGGTGTGCTGGGTACTGCCGTTGCGCTTTCATTAATCAGAGAAATGGGGCCGGTTCTGACAGCGATTATGATTACCGCCCGGGCCGGATCGGCCATGACCGCCGAGATCGGCATCCAGCGTATTTCCGAACAGATCGATGCTCTGTCCACCATGCGCATCGATCCGGTGGGTTTTTTGATCAGCCCGCGGATTGCGGCTGCCATCATCAGTTTTCCCATTTTAACAGCCTTTTTTGATCTTATCGGTATCATCGGCGGATGGATCAGCGGCTGTGTTTTGCTGGGAGTTAACTCCGGCGCTTATTTTTACCGGGTCATTTCCGCCACTCAAATGGAAGATATCACCGGCGGTTTTGTGAAATCCCTGGTTTTTGGAATTCTTGTCGTCACCATTTGCTGCTTTCAGGGTTTTTTCACCCATATGCGCACCGACAGTTACGGTGCCCGCAGCGTCAGCCTGTCGACCACATCCGCTGTCGTGCTATCATGTGTGATGATCCTGATTTCAGATTATGTTGTAACCTCTTTCATTTTGTAAAGGCCTATTATGGAAAAAGAGCCAATAATCGAATTTAAAGGCGTGACCAAGACGTTTGACGTGCGAACCATTCTGGATAAAGTCGACTTTAAAATTTATGAGGGCGAAGTAACCACCTTAATCGGGTTGAGCGGTACCGGTAAGAGTGTGACCCTCAAGCACATTATCGGGCTGCTCAAACCGGATGAGGGTCAAGTTCTGTATCGGGGTAAACCCATTGATAAAATGAGTAGAAAAGAATGGAACGCCTACATCGGTCAGATCAGTTACATGTTTCAGAACAACGCCCTTTTTGACTCGATGACGGTTTTTGAAAATGTGGCCCTCCCGTTGCGTCAGACCACCCGTCTGGGCAAAAAGGAAATTGCGGAGAAGGTCATGGCCAGCATCGAGCAGACCGAGCTGACCGAGGTGTTTGATAAATACCCGTCTGAACTGTCGGGCGGTATGCAGAAGCGGGCCGCTCTGGCCCGGGCGCTGGTAACCGATCCTTCTCTGGTGCTCTTCGATGAGCCCACCACCGGCCAGGACCCCATTCGTAAAAATGCCATTCTGGGTATGGTGGCGGAATATCAAAACCGGTTTGGTTTTACCGCTCTTTTGATCAGCCATGAAATCCCGGATGTGTATTTTATCTCCAATCGCATTCTGGCCCTTTATGACAAGAAGATCGTTTTCCAGGGCACCCCGGATGAGTTCGAGGAATTTGAACATCCGTTCCGTGAAGAAATCCTGACCAGCCTCGAAAGCCTGCAGGAAGACATTACCGGTCTGTACTCCAAGCGCCACTTTAAAGTCCGCTATCAAACCGATTTGAGCAAGCGGCATCCGGATGCCATGTATGCGGTGGCCATCTTTGCGCTTGAAGAGATCGATCTTGTCAGTGAGAACATGGGGCACGACGCCACTCAGGAGATCATAAGGGCCCTGGGGTCCTATATTAATAAGCACTTTGGTGCGGTCGGCGGATTTTCCGCACGGCAGACCATTAATGAATATGCGACCGTGCTGCCCTATTCCGACCTTGAGGAAGCCGAACGCATTATGGTGGACTTTAAAAAAGATTTTCTGGAGCATGGTTTGCCGAATATTCAAAGCCTGGTCGAGGGGGAAAAGGTCCCGGACGACTGCTTCGAATTCAATATTCTTGCCGGTCTGGCTCAGGGCAAACCTCAAATTGAGATAGAATCCGTTATGGAATTCGCCAGATTTAACCAAAAACCGATTGCACGCTTTCAATGTGAACGCGGAGGTAAAACCTAATGAAAAAGTATACTCAGGAAACAGTTGTCGGACTTTTTGTGGTCATCGGGTTGTTTTGCATTGCTTACATGACTGTAAAACTTGGCAATATCGGGTTTCTCGGGGAAAACACCTATTCTTTATATGCCAAGTTTAGCAACGTGACCGGTCTCAGAGTCGGCAATCCCGTCAATATGCTCGGTCTCGAGATCGGCCGGGTGGAGTCTTTTAAAATGGACCAGGAAAACCAGGTGGCCATTGTCGAATTAAAAATTAATAACGGCATTGAAATTTACGATGATGCGATTGCCTCCATCAAGACCGAGGGATTAATCGGCGACAAATTTGTGAGCATCGATGCCGGCGGCGGCGGTGATTTGCTGGCAAACGGTGATACCATCACCGATACCGAATCTCCAACAGACATCATGGAACTTGTCAGCAAATATGCATTCGGTGATGTCGGTGGTGAGGAAAAATAAGGGTGGGCATTGGACTGCCCAATTTCGAGTTTCGGATTGCAGCTTGCGGATTAAATCAATCGTAGAATTCAGCAACAAGATTTGTTTTTGTAGTTAAAGGATCTTGTGTGCAGAAACTTTGAATTTGAGGGGAGAAAAGATATGAAAAGGAAATTTATCGGACTGAACATCATACTGCTTGCTGTTGTGTTGATCTTACCGTTGCAGGTTCATGCCGACGGCGCTAAAGCAACCGTTGAAGGGCAGATCAACAAAATACTGGCAAAAATGAAGGAACCGGCGTTTAAAGAGCTGCCACGCGATGCCAAATTAGCTGAAATTCGCAAAATCATCAATGAAGTATTTGATTATAAAGAGCTATCCCAACGCACACTCGGTCGGGAATGGAAAAAATTCACACCGGAACAGCAAACCGAATTTATCGATCTTTTCAGTAAGCTCCTTGAAAATGTTTATGCCGACCGAATTTTGGCTTACACCCATGAAAAGATCGAATTTGGTAAAGAAACCCAGCTCAAAGAGGGCCGGGTCGAAGTAGAAAGTTATATCATTACGATCGATAACAAAAAAGTACCGCTTTTTTACCGAACCTCGAACAGGACCGGCCAATGGCGGGTATATGACGTGGTCATCGAAGGGGTCAGTATGATCAAGAACTATCGCGGGCAGTTCAGACAGATCCTTTCCAAAAATAAACCTGAAGATTTACTGCAAACCCTAAGGGAAAAAGTCAAGTAATAGCCGGCAACCGAAGACTTTCGGCATTGGTCTTGCCGGCATCGCATCAAATACGATTTCTTCTTATCCAAAATCTCCCGACTGCTGCAGGGCACCAAACAGCAATACGGTCGGAGATTCAAACTGTCGAGGAGGAAAGGAGCGCAATCCGTGAAGAAATTATTAGCGATAGCGGTAATTTTGGCTTTTTGCTCAATAATCAGCTTTGGCAATCCTGCTTATGCAGCAGACCGGGAGTCGGGGGTATATTGGGCCCAAACGAGTCCGGAATCATCTGCTAAAGACAATGAGGGATCGGCAGACGATGAGGATTTTGAAGAAGATGAAGAGTTTGAGGATGAAGTTGCGGAAATTAACGATCCGTTTTATCCTATCAATTACGCATTTTATAATCTAAATGACATTTTATATGTCGTAATTATGAAGCCCGCCGCGCAGACTTACAATTTTTTCATCCCGGTGGAATTCAGGACCGTGATCAGCAACTTTTTTTATAACTTGCGCTTTCCGATTCGCTTTGTGAACAGTCTGCTTCAATTTAAAGGGACCAAGGCGACCCAGGAATTAGGGGCTTTTTTGATTAACTCCACGATTGGTTTAGCCGGACTTGGGGAAGTGGCTTCGCACTGGGATCTGAAGCCCAGTCCGGAGGATCTGGGGCAGACGCTGGCGTTTTGGGGGGCCGGCAATGGTTTTTACATCATGTACCCGATATTGGGTCCATCGAGTTTACGCGACAGTGCGCGTTTTATCGACTCGTATTTTTTAGATCCGGTCGGCTGGCTTCAATACGATAAATTCGGGGGTTATAGCTGGCGGACAACACTGGCCATTACGGCCTACGACAAGTTTAATGAACTGTCGCTGCAGTATGAAGATATTGATGCCCTCAAAGAAGCAGCCCTTGATCCTTACGTTGCGGTTCGCGACGCCTATGTCGAGCATCGCAATAAATTAATCGCAGAATAGAGCGCCCACTAAGGCGGGGCCGAATATACGGTGGCGGCTTTAATAATTCATAGTTTGCAGGTGAGAGAGGGGTACGTTATTCATAATAATTTAATGAAACCATTAAAAGGAGGAGCACAGATGAAATTAGGAAAGCGATTCATCGAATTTTTTTTATTGCTGGCGGCGATATGCTTAATAGCGCCCACAGCACAGGCCGCAGATGTCTCTGTCGGTGGCGGTATCGGATTCAAACCCGACTATGAAGGTTCAGATTACTACGAAGCGGTCCCTGTCCCTTTTGCCGATGTCAGATTTGGCAACGGGATGTTTGTGAAATTATTAGGGTTGAATCTCAGAGCCAACCTGATTCCCAGCACCATGTGGCGCTTGGGGCCGGTATACAATTATCGGGCAGAGCGAGACAATGTAGACAACAACCGGGTGGACAGGATGCGGGACGTCAGC
>JASFGZ010000002.1:0-36003 GCA_050123495.1 Desulfobacterales bacterium | reverse complement strand
GCATATTTATCCGCCATTTTAATAGATTCGGCCCGAGACTCAGCCCATCCATACCTCGCATCATAGAAGTGAGTCCAACCCAAACCCACATGCGCGCGCGCATACCCGGGATCTAAGGCAATGGCTTCCTCATACAGCAACCGTGCTCGGACGTTTTTTTCTTTTGTGCCCTTCAAAATATTTTGACGCCCTTGAAGAAATTTTTCATAGGCCCTGAGATTGCTCGTCTGCGTTTTTTGCCAAATTCGGGCCTGCTCCCCTTCTATGAGCTCTATTCCAATTGCTTTCGTTATTTCCATGGTAATGTCATCTTGAATCGCAAATATGTCATTTTGCTCGCGATCGTAACGCTCCGACCAAATGTGATATCCTGTGGTGGCATCGATCAGCTGCGCAGTGATTCGAATCCGGTCCGCAGTCCTTTGCACGCTGCCTTCGAGGACGTAGCGCACGCCTAAATCCTCAGCTACTTTTTGTACCTTTACGGGTTTCGCTTTATAAGTGAATGTCGAGTTACGTGCGATGACAAATAAATTCCGGATCTTGGAGAGAGTGCTGATGATCTGATCGGTAAGCCCATCACTAAAGTACTCCTGCTCGGGGTCTTCACTCATGTTGTCAAAAGGCAATACTGCTATGGAGGGTATATCCGGTAAAGGGAAAGCCATCTTTTCAACGGCGGCAACCTCCACCGCAGGAAATCGGAAATAAAAATGCCAGACAGCCACAGCCGCGCCAACGACAACAACCGCCAATGTGGCTGCAAACACGTTGCGCCATGCCTTTCCGACAATAGCTCTTTTGGCTTTGATAACTCTGTGGGCCGCAGCTCCCGGATGGGAAAGAACCCGGTATATTCGCAGCGGGATGGCGATATTTTTTACCGCTTGCTCTCCTAAAAACTCATACTCTAAATCTAATTTGTTCTCGACTTGATCATAGACCCTTCCGGATATGCAGATACCACCGGCTTCAGCCAGGCCTTCCACCCGTGAGGCAATATTGACGCCATCACCATAGATTCGATCCTCTTCCTCAACCACATCCCCCACATTGACGCCGATGCGAAACTGCATTCTGCGCTCATAGGACGACTCCGCGTTGCGCTCGGCAAGCTCGCGCTGGATTTCCACCGCACAGTTGACGGCATCCACCGCACTGGCAAACTCAGCCAGCAGGTTGTCGCCCGGGGCATCCACCACCCGGCCCCTGTATTGCTGGATAAGTGTGGCCATCACATCGCGGTAGGTCGTTAACGTCCGGATAGTGGCTTCTTCATCATCGTCCATCAGGCGACTATAGCCTTCAACATCTGCGCTGAGAATGGCGGTGAGTTTGCGTTTAAAACCTTCTTCAGCCACGGAGTTCCCCCCTTATGTAAAGGTTTTTAAACAAATAGAACACGCAAGGATAAATTGTATCAGAGGACTGCAAGATGAGATCTCAGAACCGGCTCGATTGCATAATCGAAAAGAACTTCAGTTCCGGTGGAATGCGAAATTCAGATTAACTTAAATGGTTATATATGCCAGGTGGTTAGGTAAGGTCAAGGGAAAAGGCTCACGTAACCAGAGAAGGCGGTCACCATTTAACTCTCGGGAATAGTGTAGTTAAACTGATAATGCTTCAGCTATTTTTAGTACAAGCTCAAATGCCTCATCTAATTTAAAATTATCAAAATCCCATGGACGTAGTACGGGCTTTAGTTGACCTTCAAGTTGTCGATCGAGTTCTTGTCTTCGCTCATAAGAAACATCAATAGGGTCATTTCCCGGTACCTCAATTTTAATCTTCACAATATTGAGGAACTCAGGATTAAGGAAATTCAATCCTATCGCGCGGCCGGCATAAAACAGATCGAAAAAGTCCCGGATTGCCGGCCCTCTTCTTGTAAGTGCTGCTCGGACCTTTTCCGCATATGTCTCTATCAAAGCCATCGCGTTAACTGTAAAAGCGGGCAGCACAGGCTGACCGCTAAAAGGATTCAAAACGATTGTGCTTGCGATACTGGGCTCCGGTGGTCGTAGAAGAGATTCTCGAAGTCCGACCTCAACCTGAATTATTTCCATTTTTTCCATAATAACTGAGGGATATTCAAGATAGCCGATATATTGCCGTGACTCGTTATGACCTCTGAAGGCTTCGGAGATTGTCATTCCGGGAACTACTTCCGGCAATTTTTCAAATATAGTTTTGACCGGCTCTATGGCGGCCCGTCTTTGAGGTCGGGTTATATCCGCAGCAACTGGAATAATAAAGTCAAGGTCCTCGCTTAACCGGTAGAAATCTGCGTGAACCTTGCTAAGACAGGTCCCTCCTTTAAACACGAGGGACGTATCCTTGCTAAAGAGATATTTAAGGACCAGTGAACAGTAATAATCCTTTTCGATCAGAGTCGCTGTAAAACCCTTATCAGCTTCAGAATGCGCCAATGCTTCATGAAAAATGTCGGGATCGGTGCTGTGCAGGTAAGCAAAATGCTCCTCAGCCATTAACGATAACTCCCCACTTGCGGTTGATGTTTCCCTTCGCGGACTTACCTGGAACCCAGGGGATCAGGGCCCTCGAATCGCTGAGTTGACGCTGGAGCGCATTTATGAATTTCGAAGGTCGCGCCAAACCATCCAGAAGGTAACCAATTCGTCGTACCGTGGCCTGATTACCATACTCCACCGTGGCGCTTACAAGTTCAGAAACCAGTTTGGGGTCTTGCGTAACTTCCTTTTGGATCCAATCATAACCTCTCGGTAAACTGTTGAATCGAGACCAATCATAGACGGCATCCATAAGAGTTCTCGCTTTGGATGAATAGATAATTTCGCCCCCATTCCGGGTGCGAACCGCACTGGTGGCACCGAGACGTTCGTCCGCGACTTTTGTGAATTGAAATGATAGGTTCCCAATCGTACGGCTACCGGAAATACGGTTATTGTAAGCGTAAGTGACGCTTGGAATCTGATCATCAAGGCCGTAAAAATTAAATGCTGATGGTCCGCAGATTTGATACCTGCCCTCGTGTTGTTCCATCAGTTTTTGGAGAATCAATGCAACACCCGGACTGTATTTACCACCGGCTGGTATCCGTGGGGGGACGATATACACGCCACGTTTGAGTCGGACAATCCATCCGGATTTCGAGAGGCGATGAAGCAGACTGCGTTCTTTTGATTCCGTGATCCCCAACACGGAAGCCAGCTCGCCTGTCCGGATGATATCCATACCCTTTAGCTGGACATAAGCGAAGAATCTTGATGATAAGTCTCCGAGCTCTGGACCTGGGTGCTTCATGATATTTCCCATAAATTTGTTAATAACGAATTATCGGAAAATATAGTAATTTCATTATTATGTCAAGCAGTATCTAAAGAATCGGCTAATCAGAAAAATGATAACGTACAAAAAAAATAACAGGCCTGTTTAATTTTGTATAAATTTTGGCAGGCAAATAAGCGGTTAATTTTATTATAATACAATAAAATCAAATTCTTAATAATTCGGCACGCAAATTGTATATTCAAACTATGTTTTTGAAAATTGGGGGGGAAATTTTAGATGCATGAGGACGATTTCGATATGTACACCACCTTCATCCCAAATAGCCAGACAGAGGCATTAGAAAGAAGAAAAGATGCCCGCAAAAATGTCAATGCAACCGAGCTGCTGGTTGCGAATTGCAGGACCATGGATCGTAATTTTCAGGCACCGATTGAAAATGTCAGTTCCGGTGGCGTTTTTATTAAAACCAATCAACGCTTATATGTCGGGCAGGAGATCGCAATGAAATTTGATTTTCCCGACGCCAGGAATACAATTATGGCAAACGGCGAAATTGTTCGAACCTCATTTGAGGGTGCCGGTATCAGATTCAGGATGTTTTTTAAGAATTAACTCGATTTGATTGATCCCATTAATGACTTAAACGAGGGCAGCCATGAAGTTAAGGCTGTCTTTTTATTTGACCATTTCGCTGTTAATGGTGTATGAATGTTTATCGTTAAACACTGATTTGAAGCTACATCTGACCTGAAAACCGATTTTAATCTGCCAAAATGAACCAGGTCCCACTTCTCATTTTACACTTCTTTGAAGATTCTCAACTTCGATTTTTTGGGCTGGACAGAAGCGCAACCGAAGGCGAGGATCCTGTATTTATCTCAGATTTAAACGCAAATCTAGCGGCATCCTTGGTGCCGAAGCCGTCAGTTTCATTGCCTGATGGGCGACATCAATGGCAGGCTTCAAGGGGGAGGTGTCTCAATAGAGAAGTGTTTTCGAAACCTCAGATCAGGTTTAAGGACCCCGCTATGCTTAAGCGGGGAGATGGGGTTTTGAAACCACTTTTAAACAACATGACCGCAGCAGAAGGGAGATAAGATGAAAAAACAGCTCATTAATTATGAAACGCTTCTCAAGGTAACCAAAGCAATGTCCATGTCCACCGAGCCGGAAGAGGTCGTTCAGTTAACCGTCGAAAGTGTTAAAACCTCTTTGGAGATCAAAGGATGTGCCCTGTTTCTTATCGATCCCAAAAGCAAGGAATTGGAAGTGGCGGCCGCCAGCGGGCTCAGTTCTGAATATTTGAACAAAGGCCCGATAAGCTCAATCCACTCTATCGGTCAGTCTTTGAAAGAAGGACCGGTGGCAATTTACGATGTGACCGATGACCCCAGAATTCAGTACCCGAAAGAAGCCAAGAAAGAGGGCATTGCCTCTATTCTGGCCGTCCCTATCATTGTCCGCGGCAATGTTATTGGTTCTTTGCGCGTATATAGCGCGGAGCCATGGGAGTTCACCCTGGAGGATGTTAATTTTGTACAGGCAGTGGCTCAAATTGCCGGGGTGCTGATCGATATGTGCAGGCTCTATCAGGGTCAAAAGGAATATATCGATGTTTTAATGGAGATGCGCGAAGCAAGGGCAATGTGAGGCATGTCCGCAGGGCTTGGGTTTATTTCTTTTCGGTGTTGCTTCGAAATAGCTTCAGCCAAACGGTCCCGCTCATGGCAACCAGTCCTAATGTTGCAAACGCCAACCCCCATCCGGTTATTCCGCCGCCGCTAATGTCCAACACCGTGCCGACGGCCAGCGGTGCCAGAAATCCCATCGAAAGTCCGACAAAGGAATACAGCGCCATCGTTCGGCCGGCCTCTTCAGCTCTGGCTGCGGATACCAGACCCGCATTCAGAGAACCGCTGTCTGAAATAATTGCAATCCAATATGCAAAACAAAGACCGGCCACCATTATAAATGTCAGGCCGGCTGCAAATCCGATGAGACATCCGATAAGACCGGAAATGAGCATGACGATGGTAATAAAGCGTCTGCGACCCCAGTGCAAAGCGCCTTCATTGCCGAGAATGTTTGCCGGTACACCGGCTAAAAGAATTAGAGTGACCAGGCTCTGAGGGCTGGGCTTAGGGTTAATCTGTGGTTGGAGGCTCAGACTGAAGAACATAAACGCCACCATCCACGAACGAAAGCCGAAAAGTTCCCAGCAATGGGCCGCATATCCTAGCATGTAGCCTATGGCTGACCGGTTTCGAAGGGCCGGCCGGAAATCCAAAAAGGATGTTCTGACCGCTTGAGCCACTGTCTCCGGCGGCTGGGGTCTGATGGCAAACGCAAAGAGCACAACCCCGGCAAGCGGACACAGACCCATTAATATCGCCGCCCAGCGCCAGCCGAAATGGCCGGTCAGCCATCCTGCCAAAAATACGGACAGGGCGTTTCCGACACCAATGGAAGCCGTATAGAATGATATTGCCCGGCTTTGATTTGCACCGCTAATCCTGTCACTCAGAACCCTCACGCCCGGCATATAGGTGCCGGCAAAGCTGATTCCTGCCAGAAGGCGAAATGCTGTCGCCGTCCAGGTACCCTGCGCCACTAACCCGAAGCCCATCAGAGAAACTGCGCCTAATCCTGCGGAGAGCAAATAAATTTTGCGTGGATCCACGCGGTCTGTTAAACTCGCCAAAATGGGCACGCTGGCAGCATATCCCCCGAAATAAATGCCGCTAATCCAGCCGGCCTCCGTATTGGTAAGCCCCCATTCGGCCTGAAAATTCGGCAGCAGGGCCGGAAAATAGTTAATCGCCGCAATAGAAAGAATTTCAGAAAGACAGACCCAGATAATTAAAGAATTCATCGGCGAATCGGCCAAAAGAGGAAGGTTATAAAATTAGCTCTGGTCCTTTAACAAAAGCATCGAAAACGCTTTCAAATCTTCTTCTTTCTCCAGAGATCTTACCCTTTCGATTATTTCGTTTTGTTTTACTTCAAAAAAAACCGGTGAAACCAGGTTTCTGAATTTATCGATCAGTTCATCCCATGTCAGCGGGTTCTCAGGGTCACCTTTTGGAAAATCGATTCTGGTCGAATACGCTTTTCCATCTTTTGTCAACAGCGTTACAGCGGCCGGCCACTTCTTCGGAAATTCCTTTTCCAGTTCAGGATCCTTTACACAGGAAATTTTTCCCATCAACTTGCTCACCTGGTCTGAATTGATACTTTCCAGCGTGTATTCATCCAGCGTTGCCTTTCCGTGCAAAATTGCCACTGCGGCGCCAAACGGCATGCTAAACTGGGCATCAACAACTGACTTTGGATTGGATTTCTGTTCTTCCGGCTCTGCGATAAGGGCAAAGCCAGCGTTAAGGATTCCTAAAATTACTTTTTCAACCTGAGAGGCATCTATATTTTTTTCGCGCACAATCTTCAGTATGCCGTCAATCGGGCCCTGTTTATATCGGCAGCAGGCGTGTGGCTTAATACTGGTACGCAATACCTCCCAGGGATCTCCCCAATCCTGCAAGACTTTGCCCGATTTTGAACCGGATGAATAGGCATGCAAAAATCCAAACCGGCCCTCGATAATCGTTCCGGGACCCGTAAAATTTTCGCGCGCGAGCAAAGCCGCAATTATACCGCTATGCGCGGCCCAACCGGGGTGCAGTCGTTTGGTAAAGGCCCCGTCAGATAAAAATTCCATCGATCCCGCAGCCTGACTGCCGGCAATGCCCAGGGCATTCATCATTGCCTTTTGATTCAGCTTAAGTATTTTTGCGGCGGTGATGGCCGCTCCCATTGTTCCGCAGGTTCCGGTGGGATGAAAACCCCGGGCATAATGCGCTGCCGGGTCCAGCGCCACTCCCAGCTTGATCATCGTTTCGTAGCCCGCGGCTATGGCTGTAATTAATTCTTTAGCGGAACAACCGGCAAGATCCGCTGCGGCCAAAGCCGCCGGCATGATCGCGACAGCCGGATGCAGTGAAGCTTCATTAACGACATCGTCCAATTCCAGAGAATGTGCGGCTGTGCCGTTGGCCATGGCCGCATAAGCAGGGCTGGCCGTAAGATGGGTCCCGATGACAACAGCACCATCCCGGGCACTATCGAAATTCAAGATATACTTTTGAACCGGGCCGCTGGATTCGCTCAAGGCACCGCGCGCCGCAACCCCGAGGAAGTCAAGGACAAGGTATTTAACGCGATCAACGACATCGCCTGTTAATACATCGTAATTGAGGTCATAACACCTTTGAATTAATTCTTTTGTGACTTCCATTTTAAATTCCAATCTTTGGCTGAAAAGTAATCACGCAAACACGAAATTATCCTTTCTTTTTCCGCGTTTCTTGATTGTAAACTGCAATCTCAATCAGATTCTGATCCGGATCCCGAATATAGATTGACGTTATCGGACCCATTGCACCGGTTCTTTTTACGGGTCCCTCAATAATTTTTACGCCGCAGTCGTCCAAATGACTTATGATTTTTGTGAGGGGATCACGGGCGACAAAGCAGAGATCCGCGGAGCCCGGGGTTGGGCGTAACGCTTTGGGAGCAAACTCTTTTCCGGATTCATGCAAGTTGATTTTCTGGTTCCCAAAGACCACAGCTTTGCGCCCGCCTTGAAAAGCAACCACTTTCATTCCCAGGACCTTTGTATAAAAGGCACAACTGGCTTTGATACTCTGAACGGTTAAAACCAGATGATCAATACGTTCTAATTGCATGCCAGAACCTCACATCCATTTAGCTAATTAAAGGCTGCGGAATTTATTTTCTCTAAGGTAGTTTTTAATTTCGAAATTCGTGTTTCGAATTTCTTCCCCACCCTGTGCTAATTAGGGGAAGTTGGCGAATTTGACTCTATTCCGCCATTAATCCGGTTTGGTAATTCGGCCCTCTTTGGCCAAGGCAATAAAATGAGCCACATCGATTTCTTTGGGGCACACAAACGAACATGCCCGGGAGGAATGACATCGATAAACCCCCTGATCACTGTACAATATTTTCAGCCGCTGGTCTTTTTCCTGTTCACGCGGGTCCATTACGCGCACAATGCTTGCCAGCATCGCATTGGGTCCCAGAAAATTATGGTGACTGCTGATACAGGCCGAGGCACAGCAAAAACAATTAATACAGCGGGTGGCATTGACATAATGTTCCAAGCTCTGAGGCAATATTGGATACGCATCCTGCTCTGATGGCAAAGAATCGGCCCGGATAATATAGGGTTTGACGCGATCTATCCTTTCATAGGCAGCGCTAAAGTCCACCACCAGGTCACGGACCACCGGGGCCACATTCAGCGGTTCAATCGTGAAGGTATCGGTTTTAAAGTATTGAACCGCATTTTCGACAAGAAGTTCACAGGCCAACAGGGGTTTCCCATTGACTTTGACCGAACACGTTCCACACTGGCCATGTTCGCAGGATGAGCTCCAGGCCAGAGTCGGATCCTGTTCATCGTTTATTTTTCGAAAAAGATCCACAAACCGCAGGATTCGACCGGCTTCCAAATGATACGTTTGAACCCAGGATCGTTTCTCCTCCGGATCGTACCGCTGAATTTTTAGAAAAATTTTATAGCTTAAACTGGGTGCCGCTTTCATTTGGTTGAATTCATTTGATTCGTTAAAATAAAAAAAAGATCAAAATAAATGCGCGTGTTTATACGCTCTAATATTTTCGTTCGATAATTCCAAATTTCTCCGCAAATTCCCCGCCTTCTTCGAAAATACACATATCCACAATACGGTTATTGAATTCGACTTTACCGAACTGCTTCATGGATAGCAGCGTATGATAATTTAACGCATCGTTTCTTTCGGGAAAATCTTCGCGAAAATGAGCGCCCCTAGATTCCTTTCTATTTAGAGCGCCTTGAGCGACCGCCATGGAGGCAATCAAAAGGTTGTCCAGTTCCCAATGCTGAACCAGTTCCTGATTCATGCGCAGACTCTTGCTCGATAAGGCCGTCTTAGCGGCACGCTCTTTTAGTTCATTTAAAACCGCAATTGCCCGCTCAAGTCCTTCTTTGGTTCTATAAATACCAACATTTTCGGTCATCCGCATCCGCAGGGTATCGCGGATATGCCCGATATTGTCCTTTCCCCGGGCTTCGAGGTAGCCTTTAAATTGCGAAACAGAATGGCGGCCTTCGGCTTCCGGATTTTTATCAGGCAGCTGGGTTAGATAGCTTAAGACGCTATCGCCAACGAATTTACCCATGGTGATCAGCTCCAATAAAGAATTGGTGCCCAATCGGTTAAAACCATGAAAGCTGGCAGCTGCACATTCACCGACGGCAAACAATCCCGGAATGCTTTGCCCGTTGATGTCCTGCACCTCACCATATTCGGTGGTGGGAATACCGCCCATGTGGTAGTGATTGCTCGGGTGAACCGGACAAAGCTCCTTTTTAGGATCAAGGTTCAGGTATTTTTTGAAAAATCCGGTTACCTCAGGAATCTGTTGGTCATGGACCGCATCCGGCAGATGTCGCAAATCAATCCAAATATGCTCAACATTATGGTCGGGATTCAAAATGCCCCTTCCCTCACGAATTTCAGAGGCAATCGCCCGCGATACCAGATCCCGGGGCGCCAATTCTTTCATTTTGGGTGCATAGCGCTCCATAAAAGCGTGCTTATCCCTGTTGCGCAGAATACCTCCCACCGACCGCAGGGTTTCGCTGGCCAGAATACCGGGGCCCACAATTCCGGTGGGATGAAACTGGACCGCCTCAGGATCCATCACGCCGAGTCCGGCCTGGAGAATAAGCGCCAGGCCGTCTCCCGTATTTTGGCGGCAATTGGTTGTGATCTTGAAAATCTGACCGCTTCCCCCGGTGGCTAAAACCGTGGCCTTTGCTAGAATCCGGATGAATTCGCCTTCTTTTTGCTTGAAAACAATGCAACCCACACACTGGTGGTCATTAAAGAGAAGCTCGGTGGCAATGCCTTGATTGATAAAGAAAATGCTTCGCTTCAAAGATTCCCCCCAACAGGTATCCATGATTCCTTTACCGGTTCGATCGGCCTCAAAAACCGCCCGATAGGCCGAAGATTCCCCAAAACCTACGGTATGACCGCCAAAAGTTCGCTTGGCGGGTTTCCCATTGATGTCACGACTGAAATGCATCCCTCTATTTTCGAGCCACATAATCTGCTCCCAGGCTGCATTGCAAATTTTGCGGATTATGTTTTGATCGGCCGTACAATCAGATCCTTTCCAGGTATCAAACATGTGATATATCGGTTTGTCCGTCGGATCTTTGGGATCGACAGCCGCCAGTCCGCCCTGAGCGGTGGAGGTGTGTGACTTTTGAGGATGGGAACCTTTGGTTATCGCCATAATCCGGGTTTGCGGCCTTTTATCAAGCACCTCAGCGGCACACCGCAACCCGGCACCGCCGGCACCAACTATTAGCAAGTCGCATTCAAGGGTTGAGTTTATTCTCAGTTCTTTATTCACTGGAATATTCCTGACAATTCAGATTATATCGTAAGGGTCAGTCTTATGCTTATCCAGCCGAAAACCGCCATGATGATAACAATCAGACACGCTAAAGCTGTTTGCAGTGGCCCGGACTTCAGATAATCTCTGATGATAGCCGTTAGACCATATCCGGCGTGATACAACCCACTGATCACCAGCGTCAGGTCTATAAATTTAATAAAAACGTTCTGCATTCTCGCAATCACAACACCGGCCTCGTGGCCAACTGCGGGCTGAAGGTGCATAAAAAGAAGATGCGCTGGAATCATAACAATCAAATAAGCACCGCTGATGCGCTGCAGCTTCCAGGTAATCGAACCCGCGATATTCCGGATTTTGGCGGCAGCCAGATAGCCCGGGAGGATACCGATAACAAACATAATCAACCAAAAAAAGATCGGCGAAACCGTTTGGTTCCCCATCACCATCAACAGTCCGAGCAGTAAAAAATAAGTTGCGGAAAGTCCCAATACCCAGCGAATCATGGATTCATCGTTGCGACGCCCGAAGATTTCATAGACGATCAACCGGCCCCCGTTGAGGGCGTGAAAGATGATTGGCGCGGCCAGCAGCCACTCCAGCAAAGAAAAGGGGAAAGAACCAAATAATTTCATTTGGGCATCGTAGGCATCGGGCGTGACCAAAAATGAAAGCGTGTAGATGTGAAACCAGATATAAAGAACCATGAGCATGGCGCTGATTCGATGAAGCCAGGCAATGACAAACGGCCAGCCCCGAGTCTTAGCGTAAAATGATACCATGGGCACATTTTCAAGCCCCGAGCGAATCAGCTGTCCAAGCGATGTTTTAGAAAAATGGGTAATCATTCTTATGATTTCTATCTTCTGTTTTCTGATTTCTGACTTCTGTCTCATGGCTTCCAACGTCTTGCTCATCCAGGTAGGCTAAAAAACGCCGGTAGGCCACCTGGATATGCTCTTGCACCAATTTTCCAATCACCTTTTGATCTGCATCCTGATTGCGGAAATGATTGAAGATCTTTTGGTGCACATCCAAAGATCTGGGTAAATCTTCCTGGTAGTATTGATAGGAAAACCGGTACCACAGGCTGTGGATCCTCAAAGTTTTCAATGTGTTTATGAGGATGTCATTGCCCGATGCCTTTATAAAAATGTCGTGAAATTCAATATGGCTCCGCCAATACGCTTTGGTGTCATTTTCATTGACAGCCTTTGCCATTTCCCCCAGCACCTGCGACATCTGCTCCAGGGCGTCTCCTGCAATTTTTTGATAAGCTTCCCGGGCTGCCAGTCCTTCAAGCACGGCTCTGACCGGAAAATTTTCTTCAATATCTTTGCGTGTGATGCGTTTAACAAATGTGCCTCTCCGGGGAATGATGACCACTAAACCCTTTTTTTCGAGATTCCGAAATGCTTCCCGGACTGGAGACCGGCTGATACCGAACTGCTTCTGCAGCTCAGCCTCTACCAGCTGATCGCCGCCTTTCAGGTCGCCTTCCAATATGGCCTCGGTTAAAATGCGCGCAACCTGTTCTCCGAGAACATGGGGCTGAAAATTTAGATTCTTAATTTTGCCGGCGAGTTTTTCCGAGCTCATATTGTTTTGCGGGCTAGTAAGTTGGTAACAAAGTCTAAAAATTAAAAACAGTCATGAAAACACGAAAGATTAAAAGCACGAAATTTTAAAAATTTTTCGTGTTTTCGTATTTTCGTGCTTTCGTGATAAATGAATCACCTCTTTTTCAGATCAAAGCTAAGATATTAATTCTGAAATCTTTAATATACGCCTGGAGCGCTCCACCACGGCGTAATCGATAAATTTGCCTTCCAGTTGGATTGCGGCCGTGCCGTCGGCTTCAGCCGCATCAAAGGCTTGGATCACTTTCCGGGCATATTCGATGTCGCCTTTTGTCGGAGAAAATAGCCGGTTACAGATGTCCACCTGGTTGGGATGAATACACAGTTTGCCCTGAAATCCAAGCTGGCAGGCGCGTTTGGTGTCGGCTTCAAGGGCTGCGAGGTCCTTGAGATCGATCATAAAAGGCGTGTCCAGGGGCGGCGCCACACCGGCCGCGCGACAGGCAACCGCAATCCTCGACCGCGGATAAAAAAGCTCCTCCCCGGTTTTGGTGATTGCAAATCCCATGTCCAAGGCGAAATCGGCCGCACCAAAAGCAACCGTAAAAAGTCTCTGCGGATCGGTTCTTTGCGACACGATTTGCAAAACGTTCTCAACCGCCAGGGCCGATTCAATCAAGGGTATGATTGAAACGCTCCCCGGCCGCAACCCTTTAATTTCCTCGGCTTTTAGCAACACCTGATTGATTTCCTGAATTTGCGCAGCCGCCTCGATTTTTGGAACAATGATACAGGCGAGCCCTTCGACCACCACCTCATTGAGGTCTTCCTGAAAAAATTCTGTATCCACAGCATTTATGCGCACAAAAACCGGACGCTCCGGATAATCCAGAATCTTTTCCCGAACAACAGGCCGTGTTTCTTTTTTTTGTGAATAGGGCACGGCGTCTTCGAGATCGATAATGACAACATCGGCAGCCGTATCGACTGCCTTGTCCACGCGATCCGGACGGTTGCCCGGAACAAAAAGTGCGGTTCGTATAAAATCAAATGGCTTCATCGAAAGATGTCCCTTTGGGATTTGGTTTCGTATTCCAATTATCTGATCGAATACGCTAAATTTAGTCGATTGTCGACTATGTACATATAGTTGCTGTCGGTGTCAAGTAAAATGAGACTTAAACTTCGTACAGTTCACTGTTTTTGAGGGAATCTGCAAAACAAAAAACTTGAAAAGGCGCTCAATGACCTCAGGCTATCCGCCAGGTGCCAGCAGCCGGTAACCGCCACGAATGGATTTTGCTGCCTTGATCCAATCCAAACTATTTGCTATTTGCTTTATCAAAGGCGACCCGGGAGCGCCAGAACAGCTTCGGCAACATTTTGAGATGAAACGAAATGTCAATAATTGAACATATCCCTGCTATCGTCAGGGTGATAATGGTCTTTATCCTTATGCTGGTTTGCATAAGAAAAAAAATTTCTCTGGGCAATGTTTTTCTACTGGGCGCCATCTGTTTAGGCGCCTTATTTGGGTTCAAACCGCCGGCGATGCTAAAATCTATGGTCGCATCCATTTTAGACCCCAAGACCTTATCGATTGCCGGCATTGTCTCACTCATTTTAATCCTTTCCAACAGCATGGAAATAGCGGGTCAGATGCAACGCCTTCTGGAAAAATTTCGAGGCCTGGTTTCAAGCCCCCGCCTGAATCTGGCTATTTTTCCAGCACTTATCGGCCTTTTGCCCATGCCGGGTGGTGCGGCCTTTTCCGCTCCCATGGTCAAAGAACTGGGAAGGCAATCCAAACTTTCCGGTGCCCAGCTGAGCTTTGTAAATTACTGGTTCCGCCATATCTGGGAGCACTGGTGGCCCCTGTATCCGGGTATCCTGCTGACCATCGTCTTAACAGATCTCAGCCTGCCATTTATTATGCTTTTGATGTGTCCATTTACAATCATTGCGGTCTGGCTGGGTTATCGGGCGATAAAAAACTCAGAAGGACTCAGAGAAGTCAGGACAAGCAACCGGCCCGCGCCTTTGAAACCCTTCCTTAAAGAACTGGTGCCCATCATCATCGCCATCGTGCCGGGCCTTGCCATGGGCATGGTCTTTTCAAACGCGTTTCCAGCCTTCCCGATTCCCAAACAATTCGGGCTGATTCTGGCGCTGTGTATGGCTATCGGGTGGGTCTGGTATGAAAACGGCTTATCTAAAAGCCGGATTTGGTCAACGCTGCTGAATCTCCGGCTTCTTAAAATGATTTACATGATCGCGGCCATATTGATTTTCAAGGGGATTCTGGCCAACAGCAATGCCGCCGTTGCTGTTGGCCAGGAACTGGTGCAAATGCGCGTTCCGCTGGTGCTGATTACTGTCGCATTTCCGTTTCTGGTGGGCATTTCCAGTGGTATTGTCATCGCTTTTGTGGGCAGTGCCCTTCCCATATTGATACCGCTGATTCATTCGTTTGGTGAGGCCGCGTTTCTTCCCGCCTATGTTATGCTGATATTGGCCTGCGGCTTTACAGGAGTCCTGCTTTCACCGCTCCATCTGTGTTTCCTCCTATCCAACGAACATTTCGGAGTAGCCATTGAGTCTGTCTATAAACACCTGTGGTGGCCCTGCGCCTTGCAGATCGCTGCCAGCATTATTTACTTCGCTGTCCTTCATTGGCTGCACCCCTGGATGTAAAAACATCAACATTCTAAATTGTCGCCAGCACACATTGCCTTTTCTAAACAACTTTCCTTGGAAAAATTTGGCAAATTGCCCATAATTGATGATTTACACCTGACAGCCTTTACCTGCACGCTTGACTTTCCTGCCATTTTACTGTTATTGAAAGTCTGTTTGAGCAAAAATTGTTACTGATAACCAATAGATTCTGGATTTTGCGATGGGCAAATGTGCTATGATTTAAATGCATTAGAAACCCCTTTCTCGATCGGAGATCGGGGTTTTGTATTTTAAACATGGCATCGACAGACTCATTAACTTATTAGAAAAGGAGGTTTGAGGATGAAGAGACTGATAAAAGCGGTTCCAATTCTGATTTTGTTTCTGGCGCTGGGTGTCTGGCTTGCCGGCTGCGCGGGCAAAGGCGCACCTGAGAAGACCAATTGTGATGCCAGCATCAAATGGGATGTAACCGATGATGTCAAGCTGACACAGTTTGACTGTGCGCTGGGCAAACATGGCGGCCAACCCTCATTGATTTTTACCGTCGGACTTCAAAATCCCACCGATACGCCGTTGCGCTATCGGTTAAACATCTGGCTGGAGGATATGAGCAAAGCCGCCGGTCATTATGTGCCTCGCAAAGGCAAACCGCCGGTGGTCGCACCCGGCAAGACCGAAACAGTCAAAATCCCCTTTATTAAAACCAATAAGATGTCCAAGGATATTTTGGTTGTTGTCACAACGATGGAGATGGACTAGGTAAAGTCTGTATATTGAAACTGTAAATAAATGTTTACCAGATTGTTAAGGAGGGTGTTTAAGATGAAAAAGCTGCGTATGAACTGTGTCCTGGCAGGCATTTTTGTATTAATTCCCATTTTATTGCTAACCGGACCGGCTCTGGCCCGTACCGAGTTTATTTCGATCGGAACCGGTGGAACCGGTGGCATCTACTACCCCTATGGCGGGGGCGTCGCTGAAATCTGGACCAAGTATGCCCCCGGTATCAAAGCGGTGGCCGAGGTTACCGGAGCCAGTGTGGAAAACGTCAAACTGGCCCACAAAGGCGAAACCGTTATCGGGGAAGTCATGGGCGACGTCGCTGTGGCCGGCCTTGAAGGTCTGTCCAAATTTAAGGGTAAAAAACACAACATCCTGTCTTTGGCCATTATGTATCCCAACCTGCTGCAGGTCGTTACGCTCAAAAAGTCCGGAATAACCAATATTGAAGAGGTACAGGGCAAAAATATCAGTTCCGGAAGCCCGGGCAGCGGCACTAACTTTATGGCCGAAACCGTGTTCAAGGCCCTGGGCATTCCGCTGGATTCTTACAAAGACAGCCGCCTGTCCTTTACCGAAAGTGCCAATGCGTTGCGAGACGGCACCATCGAAGTGGGGGTATGGTCCGTGGGACCCGGAACGAGTTCCATACTGGATCTGGCCACCACGCATGATATACACATTATTAATTTTACTCCCGAACAGCAAAAGAAAATCCTGGCCGTCAATAAAGAATATTCAGCCGTGGATCTGGCCGGCGGTGTCTACCGGGGTGTGGATAAGGCTGTCCCCACCATCGGGGTATGGAATGTGATGATCTGCCAGGCGTCTCTGAAAACGGATTTGGTTTATAAACTGGCTAAAGCGCTTTATGAGCACCAGGACTATCTGCTCAAGATTCATCCATCGGCTTCATACACGACCCCTGAAAACGCGGTTAAGTACTCACCCATTCCGCTGCATCCGGGCACGATTAAGTATCTGAAAGAAAAGGGTATAACGGTCCCTGCAAATCTGATTCCGTAAAAGGTGAAACATTGACCAGGCCGGGCAGATTTATATTCTTTTTTATTACCGGCCCGGTCTTTTTATTACTTTTGGTTGCCTGTTTTATGCCGGGCGGCTTGGAACTGCAGCTAACACTTGTAGAAACGGGCAAGCCGCTTTTGGTTTTGCCCCTTAAAGCTGGCGAGCGCTTTACTTTGCACTACTATCACTCAGTCGAAAATGCGCCCATATGGGAAGAGCACAGTCTGGATGAAAATGGGCGTATTTACATTGAGGAGGAGCGCTATTTGAAATTCGGGGCCGGCATGGGCCGTATGCCGGGTGCGGGACGGATGGTGCGGCGGGGACCATATGAAGTAATCGAAAATATGCATCTACCGACCGGAAATTTTATACTTAGAGTCGGAAGCCCCGGTGTAGATCATACAATTATATGGCGCGGCATAAGGAAAAACCTTTCTGCTGTGGTTCCGCATGAAGCTGTGCGGTTTTCTGCAAAACCTGTGAGCATGCTGCACCGGCTCTGGCGTTATATCATTCCCCATTCGGCGACTCCTGTGAAACCTTGAATCTCGGCAAGACCAAGCATTATTAAAAGGGTTTCCGGCAATTGGGAGGCGATATGTCTGAAAAAGATATGCCTGCGAACCGAACCGAAGAAGCAGCAGCGACGTCGACAAAAAACGCGGTCCCGGCGGATCGCAACCAGGCGCTTGTAGATATGACAGCCCGTGTGGTTATGGTACTGGCTGTCAGCTTAAGCATATACCAGATATACACTGCCGGGATTGCCGCTCTTACCGCAATGGTGCAACGTTCCATCCACCTGGGTGCCATCTTGTGCCTGACTTTTTTGCTCAGACCCGCTCATAAAAAGGCCCGTAAGGATAAGTTCAATTTTTGGCTCTTTTTTGACTGGGCGCTGGTTTGTGCATCAGTTTATTGCACTTTTTACATTTGCTATAATCTCACCGCAATATTTGAGCGCCAGGGGGACTGGTTGAAAAGTGATTTGATCGTCAGCATAATCGGCACCGTTCTGGTCCTGGAGGCCTGCCGCCGATTGATCGGCCTGTTTATGGCCGGTGTATGCGTGGCAGCTATTTTGTACGCCATGTACGGGCCTTACTTGCCGGAACTGATAATTCACAAGGGCTACAGCATCGAGCGCATTGCCACCACGTTATGGCTCACCACAGAAGGAATTTTTGGACTGCCCATTGGAGTGGCTGCTACATTTGTCTTTGTTTTTGTCCTCTTCGGTGCAATTCTGGAGACGACCGGCGGAGGTGCCTTCTTTATTAATCTGGCCTATTCACTCACAGGCCGCTTTTCAGGTGGTCCTGCCAAGACCTCCGTAGTCGCTTCCGGGTTTATGGGTTCGGTTTCAGGCTCAGCAGTGGGTAATGTGGTGGCCACCGGTTCCTTTACAATTCCCATGATGAAAAAAGTCGGGTACAGGCCCCATGTCGCAGGCGCTATCGAGGCTGCTGCATCAACCGGCGGTCAGATGATGCCGCCTATCATGGGAGCCGGCGCATTCTTAATGGCCGAGTTCACAGATACCAGCTACCTTACCATCATAAAAGTAGCCCTGGTTCCGGCTATAATGTATTACTTCACAGTGCTTGTATTCGTACACTATGAAGCGCAGAAGTTTGGGCTGAAGGGACAACCCAAAGAGAGTTTGCCACGGATTATGAGCGTAATCAAAGAGGGGCTGCACTTCATCATCCCCTTAGGGATATTGATTTATGTACTCGTAGAAAACTACTCGCCCATGATGGCCGGATTTGTTGCGGTAATGAGTACACTGGCCATAAGCTTGATTGCCAACACTGTCCGATGGGCGGTAAATACGAATCGCCTCCCCCGAGACCATTCAGAGCGCATCGGATTGGGCAGATTCGGTCTTAATGAGTTTAAACTGATTATTCTGGCGCTTGAAAAAGGAGCGAAAAATGCCATAATGGTCTCTTCGGCCTGCGCAGCAGCAGGTATAATCGTCGGTATGGTTACCCTCACCGGTATGGGGCTTAAATTCTCAAGTTTGGTTCTGGATCTTAGCTATGGGATTAAGGTTCTTGCGATTCTTTTGATCGGCGCCGCATCGCTGGTGCTTGGTATGGGACTACCTGTTACGGCCAGTTATATCGTCCTGGCCACACTGGCCGGTCCCGCCCTTTTGGATATGGGAGTGCCCATAATGGTCGCGCATATGATTGTGTTCTGGTATTCACAGGATGCCAACGTAACGCCTCCGGTAAGTCTGGCAAGTTTTGCAGGCGCGGGCGTAGCAGGGGCCAATCCCATGCAAACCGCCTTCACTTCATGGAAGCTTGCCAAGGGGCTTTATATCATTCCGATTGTAATGGCTTACAGACCGCTTTTAGGTATGGGTAAAAATTATGAATTGTTTCACTGGGAAGTGGGGCTGACCATGATTATGACGACATTTGGGCTGTTAGCCTTTGCTTCCGCACTGGACCGCTACTTTCTGCGTCGTGCCACCTGGTTAGAGACCGTTCTTTTTGGTTTGGCCGCCTTCGGGCTCTTTTGGCCGGAATACTGGGCCAACATAGCAGGTTTATTTGTCCTTGTGGGTGCTGCCTTAATACAACTATTTTACAGTCCTCAAAAAAGGACTGTGCTTGCTGATGAAAGCATTTAAGTTAAACCGCTTCTTCAATCGCTTTTCCCAATTCCATCGTTGTTGCCCTGCCCCCCATATCCGGTGTGCGCAGTTTAGATGTCTGCAGCACTGTTTCGATGGCTTTCTCAACGGCGGCCGCTGCTTCCGTGTGACCCAGATGATCCAGCATCATCCCGCCCGACCATATCTGCGCGATGGGATTGGCAATCCCTTTGCCGGCAATATCAGGCGCCGAGCCGTGAACCGGTTCGAACATCGAGGGATACGCACGCGTCGGATTGATATTGGCTGACGGTGCGATTCCGATGGTGCCCGCGACGGCAGGGCCCAGATCAGAGAGGATGTCACCGAAAAGGTTGCTGCCCACAACAACGTCGAACCAGTCGGGGTGCAGGACGAAGTTGGCCGTCAGAATATCGATGTGATACTGATCGGCGCGAATGTCCGGATACGCACGGGCGATCGCGGCAAAGCGTTCGTCCCAGAAAGGCATGGTGTGGATGATCCCGTTGGACTTGGTCGCCGATGTAACATGTTTGGCCTCACGTGTTTTGGCGAGTTCAAATGCAAACCGCATGACCCGATCGACACCGCTGCGCGTAAAAACCGATTCCTGCACGACGGTTTCGGCTTCAGTCCCCTGATAGAGGCGCCCGCCGATTTCCGAATATTCACCTTCGTTGTTTTCTCGTACAATCAGAAAGTCGATGTCCTCGGGCCCTCTTGCTTTTAAGGGTGAATCCATACCCTCTAACATACGGACCGGACGCAGATTGATGCATTGCTGCATTTGCCGGCGAATGGGAATCAAAAGCCCCCATAAAGAAACATGATCGGAAACGCCGGGAAATCCGACGGCACCCAGAAAAATTGCATCATACCGCCGAAGTTGTTCGATTCCGTCTTCAGGCATCATACGGCCGGTGCGGGTATAGGTTTCACAACTCCATGTGAATTCATCCCATTTGAAACTGATGTCAAATCGACGTGCCACGGCTTCAAGGACCCGGATGCCTTCCGGAACGACTTCCTTGCCGATCCCATCGCCGGGAATCACAGCGATTCGGTGACTTCTTATAGCCATGTTTCCTCCTTATCTAATTTACGCCCGAAAACAAGTTTGAGCCATCCTCACCTATTTTATGATAAAGGGGGGTGATTGCTTTTTTATTGATTGGTCTAGACGCATCGTTCATCTCACACATTTCGAATAACTTCGGCCTGTTAAATAAACCGTTGCGGCCTTCATTTCCAGATACCGATGCAAAATAAATGGCATCTACCCCGTTTAAGGTTTTGTGGGTTTGCCGTCGGGCAGCAGCGAACAGAAGCACAGGCAAATCAAGGCGGCGATTAAAACAATCCAAAACACAACCAAGACGCCGGCCGCAATTGCTTCCTGCAAAATGGTTCTGGCGTTATCAGACAATACGGCTTGCACCTCAGGTAGAAATAGGTTTTCAATATTCGCTTTTATGTCGGATATAAGTGCTGGCGGGATCGCATCGGTTAAGCCGGAATTAAGGAGCGTGTGTGCGGCCTGTGAGATTTTTACGGTGACAAAGCTGCCGCAAATACCGACACCCACGGTCCCTCCCAATGTGCGTGCGAATTGATGTGAAGCCGTTGCGACACCGAGGTCAGAGATGTCCAGGCAATTTTGAACAACCACCAGTGTTGACAGGGTAACAAAACCCATGCCCATTCCGATCAGGAGAAATATTAGGAAAATTGTTGTCATTGAAGTTTCAGTTGTAAAGAAAAGACTCACGCCGCACCCTCCGACCAGACAGAAGGATCCGATAAGCGCAGAGAGCCTTTGCCCTAAAATGTTGAGCATATGCCCCAGCACCAGCGAACCGACCGACCATCCGAGGCTGAGCGACAGCATCCCCACTCCCACCATCATCGGTGATTTACCCAAAGCGCCTTGAATATAAAGCGGCGCATATGCAAAAAGTGAAAAAATCGTAAAACTGCTCAGAAATACAGCGCCATTTCCGATCCGAAATCCACTCATTTCAAAGAAGCGCAATGAAAGAATCGGTTCTGCCGCATACTTTTCAACAAAATAGAATCCACCGGCCGCAAGGAATGTCAGGGTCATGAGGCTGATGATCGGAATTGAATGCCAGGCATAGGTGCGTCCACCCAATAAAAACACCATTAGAAAAGACAGAATAAATACGGACAGTATCGCCACGCCGGAGAGGTCCAGATTAACTTTTTCCTTTTTTGAACGCATTTCTATTAAATAGCCTGCGATACCCGCCAGCGAAAGCAAACCGAGCGGCACATTAATGAAAAAAATCCAACGCCAGGAAAAATAAGTGACGATAAATCCGCCGATCGTCGGCCCTAAAATGCTGGCGATCCCCCAGATGGAGCTTGCCAGAGACAGTGTCTTGCCACGCCTTTCCGGCGAGGAAACATCGGATAGGACAATGTAAACCAGCGCAAAATTGCCTCCGGCTCCGATCCCCTGTAATACTCTGAAAACAATCAAAAATATCATATTCGACGACATGCCCGCCAGAACAGATGCAATCAGGAAAATTCCAATGGAAACAAGAAAAAGCGTCTTGGTTTTATACAAATCTGCCAGCTTGCCGAAGATGGGCAGCGACACGGCCCGGGCGAGGAAATAGGCGGTGTACACCCAGCTGTACAGGTGCATGCTGCCGAGTTCTGCTACGATGGTGGGCATGGCTGCTGACATGATCAGGGTATCCAATGCCCCAAGGAAAAGTGCCAGCAGAGCCGCCGCTATAACGTAATTCTTTTCACGGGCGCCAAGGTCCCGCTCGGCTGTTGTCCAATGATTTACTTTGTCGGTCTTTTTTGCACACGGGTGTTGGATTCGATTCTGCTTCAAGTGTGGCCTCATCGATTGGAATTTAATAAAAGTACATACCGCAAGTTTTCGAGGAAGAAAACTAAAAGGTGAAATTGTCAGGTTATCATTCGGCGGCGTTTAAAAAAAATTGACATCCTGTTCACAAAATCAGACGGTTTTTTGACATCCGGTCACCGACGCAAATCTGTCTCCATCTCAACTTACTGAAATTTATACATTAAATATTTCTGTTTTATTCCTGGAATGTTTCTTGCTATAATAAACCAACTCCCCCAAATTTGCTGTCGGGGGTGCCGATTTTAAGATCACCCGGTATTTTCAGCAGGTTACGGATAGAAAAAATGACCGCTTAACAACCGTTAAACCCTTTAAAATAAAAATGTATAAACAAAAATTAATTTGAAGGAGATAAGATGAAGAAAAAAGAATCATTGCTGATAGTCGCTGTCAGTCTTTTGGTTGCAGCCAGTTGCCTGGCAGCTGAGCCCCTTGAAGTCTTAGCACCGGCTCTCAGAGGCATGTTGGACTTTCAGGTTATTGATGAAAAAAGCCTGCTGGTGTCCGTTAAAGATGCCAACAATAATCCTGTTCGAGGATTAACGGCTGAAGATTTCGTCTTGCAGAGTGGCAACAAAAAAGCCAGGATATTGTCCGTTGAACCGCTTGAAAGCAGTAAATTTGTTCCGCTCAACATTGTTCTGGTCGTGGACAATTCAGCTTCCATGAAAAGGCGCCAGGCCATTGAGCCGCTGCTGGCCGCCCTGGACGAATTTTTTAAAACCCTGCGCCCGATCGACAATGTTACCGTTGTGGTCTTTGATAAACAAGGAACCATGCAGGTTAAGGGCTATAATCTAAATATCAAAACCTATCGCTCAAAATTTATCCCGGAATTGAAAGCATTTCTAGATGAAGCATTTGATGAAGGTCTGACCAGCCAGACCTTTCTATATGAAGCCATGGAGGCCGGCATCACCATTATCCGCCAAATGCCCAGAGAAAACACCAAATTTCTGGTGGTTTTTTCTGATGGTGAGGACATAAACAGCGACTTTGAAGTCGATTTTGTCGATTCTGAAGCCAAAGGCATCGAAAACTTCGAAGTCTTTGCCGTCGATTATATGCCGGGCAATAAAGTGGATACGTTTCTTAAATCCTTTGCCCAAGCGCATGGTGGACGTGTCTGGAAGGCAACGTCCGCCTCAGAGCTGCTGCCCATCTTCAAGTCCTTTTCGACCACCCTGCTCTACCGTTATGTCATCAATTACCAGTTTCTGGACCCACCCAAGGGAACATTGCGTCTGCAGCCGGCCGCATTAAATTTTGACATGCTGACCCTGCTGGACGGCTCTCCGGTTCTCAACACGGTGTTTTTTGAAACAGGCGCAAGCGAAATTCCCGACCGCTATGTTCTGTTAAAGAGCCACGCGCACACCGCGGCCTTTAACGAGAAAGTGCTGACCAGCTCGCTGGATCGGTATAAAAATGTGCTAAATATTGTGGGCCGGCATTTATCCGAGCTTCCCGAAGCACATATTCGTATCGTGGGCTGCAACTCGGATAGCGGAGTTGAGAAAGGTAACCTTGATCTTTCCAGAGCCAGGGCCGCGGCCGTTAAAGATTATCTGCACACGGTCTGGGAAATTGACAGCGCGCGTATGAAAGTGGAAGCCCGCAATTTACCGACCAACCCCGCACCGGTACAAATGGTAGGGAGCCGGCCGGAAAATCAGCGCGTGGAAATCATTTATGACTCCAGCGATATGCAGGCGATGGCCGCCAACCCGTTTATCGCCGAAAGCAGCAACTTAAACGAGATAAAAATTATGTCCCAGATCATCGCAGAATACGGAGTCGCAAACTGGGAGTTGAGTGTTCAGGCGGACAACAAGACCATCAAGACTTTAACGGGCTCCGATGCAGTCGACCCGGTTTTTGGCATATCGCTGGACGACCTTGGCCGGGATAGGCTGGTGGCCGGCACCAACCTCCAGGCACTGATCAGGGTTACCGATATCAATAACGATACCTATGAAACCGTTACGGATCTGTGCCCGGTAACGGTGGCCAAAAAAGAATTGATCCATGAACTGGTCGGGCCGCCCAAGGGAACCGTGGCCATTCAGCCGGCCAGTCTCACCATTGAAGAGGTGACCACCATCGACAGCTCGCCGCTTTTAAATTATGTGTTTTTTGAAACCGGTCAAAGTGACATACCTTCCCGCTATGCAACCTTTTCCAACCAGGCCGATACAAACGCATTTAACGAAAGCCAATTAAAAGGCACCATGGAAAAGTATACACATGTATTAAACATTATCGGAAGTCGCCTGCGTGCGAACCCGGAAGCCCGCATAAAAATTGTCGGCTGCAACTCCAACCGCGGAGACGAGTCTAACCGCAAGGATCTGTCCCGCAGTCGTGCCGAATCGGTGCGGGCGTATTTAAAATATATCTGGGGGATCGAATCAGCGCGTATGGATCTGGAAGCACGCAACCGACCGGAGGTTGCCAGTGCCAGCAGTGTCGAAGAAGGCCGTGCCGAAAATCAGCGCGTCGAAATTTATTCCGAATCCCTTGCCCTGCTGGACACCATCAAAAGCACTTATGTTGAAAAAATCAGCAACGCCCAGGAAGTCCAGGTTGTACCTCAAATTCAAGCCGGATATGATCTGGCCCGTTGGACCGTTGCCCTGGTCGGCGATGGAACGCTGATTGATTCCACCGCTGGACAGGGAGATTTAAGGCCGACCTATCAATTTAGCCTCCAGGATATCGGCCTGGGCAAGATTGGTGGATATGAAAATATCGGCGCCGATATCGAAGTAGAAGATAAAAGAGGGCAAACCTATAAAACACATGCCAGTACATCTGTGCGGTTTATCAAACGCGAAGAACGGGTTGCCAAAAAAGAAGGCTACAAGGTCATGGAAAAATATGCCCTGATTCTTTTTGACTTTAATCGTGCCGATATCAAGGACCGTAACCGGGCCGTGGTGGATCGGATCGTTAGCCGCATAAAGGAGGTTCCGACGGCCAGGGTCAGAATTGAAGGCCACACGGATACCATCGGCAAAGAAGCCTACAACATCGATCTTTCCAAGCGACGGGCCAAGGCGGCTTTTGATATGATCCTGGCTGGAGGTGCCGTTGGGAGTGGCGACATTTCCTATGAAGGTGCCGGGCCCCACAACCCGTTGTTTGACAACGCGCTCCCGGAAGGCCGCGCACTCAACCGCACGGTGACGGTGACACTGGAATACGAACAGACCAACTAACCCATAGCCTCCCCTAAATGAAACGCCCGTTTTGAACCAGCATCGGTTCAGAATGGGCGTTTTTATTGATAAAATTTCGAATTTCTTGATTCTTATGGTAAAAACCATAAATGCCGATAATTTGAACTTTCTCAATAAATCCAGACTTGAGGTCACTCCGGAATAATGCCAACCTTCGATTTTAAGCGACCCGGTTAAATCACCTTTAAAATCTATAAGATTGACTTCAGAATTTATTATATGATATCAAAATTAAAAAATTCCTTACGCATTATCTATTCTCGATCTGAGCGGAACTTCTTATCCTGCAATATCCGATAATCCGCTGATCCCTTCCTGAAATCGGTAAATACGGCCGCCTTGCGGGATACTTTTTCTGCCAATAAAATAATTGCCAAAAATTGTTAGAAACGATTGACCTGTTAAATTTTGCATGGGTAACACTATTAACTCACAGGGAAGGCGGCGGCCATATATACAGGGAAAGGTTTTGTTGGGAATCGTGGGGATCATTTTACGGGTGCTCTGCTTTACCGTTCCAACCGGAGCAAAATATGCAATCTAATAAAATGCAAGGGAGGTGGTGCTTACTAATATAAATTAGGTCGAGACGCTAAAATCTTAAATCAGGAATAAAACAAAAGGAGATAAAAATGAAAAAACTTAAGTTGGGATTGGTTTTAGGATTGGCTGCGGTGCTACTATCGGTATTTGCTTTATCTGGCCCCGCGGAAGCTAAATACGTGTGGAGATGGGGGACCTCTAATCCAGGGGCTTATGGTTATAGAGTATCCGCTTTCTTGTCAGATTTCTTGCGAAGGGCTATGCCGGATTACGACGTTACCGTTTATCCATACGTTTCGACCACCGCTAATATCAAGAGCTTTCTCGTGGGTGAGCTGGAAAGCACGTATTCGGCCGAGCCGGGATTGAGAAAATTGTACGCGTTTCAAAAACCATACAAGGGCTTTGAACCCAACGTACAGCAAATGCCGGTGCAGTCTTTCTGGAGCTACACCATGGAAACACACATATTGACTTTACCGAAGAACAAAGACAAATATCGCAGCTGGTCGGATTTGGACGGCAAGAAAATCTATATGACCAAGGCCGGATATATGAACCATATCAACATCTTCAGAGCCATGAGCGATATCAATGGTCTGAAGATCAAGCACGTCGAAGTTGATATGTCAAAGGTTGCGGATGCGCTAAGAGCGGGAACCATCGACGCCACCGCCGCTTACACAACGGCTTTGGTATCGCTGGCTGGCTGGATTAAGGTGCTTGATGTGGCCAGCCCCCTGCAGGGAGTGAATCCAACCCCGGAACAAATCAAGAAGCTAACAGCGGCAGGTTTTACTCCGGCAAAGATCAACATGAAGAAAGCCTATACGAAAGACCTGGGAGTGGATGAACTCTTTGGCGTGCCTTTTTACTTCGGTTACCACCACGGGCTGAAGTTCCCGGCAGAGGCTGTTTATCAAGCACTCAAAGCATTTGAAGCCGAAGCGGAGATGCTAACTAAGCTGGACCCCGGTTTCGGACCACTGGCAGCAGACTTCGCCGGGTTCCAGGTTAAGGGGATACAGAGCATACCCGAGGTTCCCGTACATCCGGGATTGGCGAAATATCTGGAGGAAAAGGGCTTGTGGGACTCGTCCTGGGTAATCGCTACCGATGGAACGATCAAGGCAGCCATAGAGGCGTTCAAAGCAAAAGCGAAATGATCTTTTTGAGGCGAAATAAAGAGTAGTTTAAGGGTTTATAATAGTGGCCTCACCCCTGTAAAACGCCTATCAGGGGTGAGTTCATTACCTCTTGAGTCATACCGCTAGGGGGTGAACAGATGGAAAAAAATCCATTGCCAGAAGCAGCGGATTCATTGGCTAAAATGCGTAAATTCTTAATCCCCTCCTATCTTATAGTCACCATCGTATATTTAATATTTTCACTACATTATTTCACAACCGGCTTAGGGGGAACCATGCTCCTTGCCGTAACGCTGGTCCCATTAGCCTACATACTGTGGGTATTGAATTCCTTTGTCGCCGGAGAGTTGCCATATCCCCGTCTAGGACTTAAACTCAATATTGCCATAGCCGGCCTGTACATCGCTATGTGCGTCTTTTCCATAATCTACATGCGAGTGGAGTTTGACGCCCTCACTTATGACAGAGCGGGTTTCTTCAACACTACCGACAAAATCGTAGGCGTGATGATGCTGGGTCTCGTGGTCGAATATACCAGACGGGAACATGGTCTCCTCTTCTATCTCATCCTGTTTCTCATGTTTTATTCCGTTTACGGATCAATTTTCCCAGGTATACTCGGTCATCCCGGGGTCTCCTGGACAAGAGTCATCACATCTTCTTCGGTTGAGATCTCATTGGGCCTGTTTGGAACTTATTCGCAAACCGGGGTAGGCGTTATCGCAGCATTTTTCATGTTTTTGGGCATTGCACAGGGATTTGGTGTTCAGGAATCTATTATCAAAACGTTCACCGGGATATTTGCTAAACGTAAAACCCTCATACCCCAAACGGCGGTGGTGACTTCAATGGCTATTGCTACCTGTAGTGGATCGGGAGCAGCCAATGCAGCCATAACCGGGCAGTACACGATCCCGTTGATGAAAAGAGCAGGGTTTCCCGCTCTTTACGCCGGTGCTGTGGAAGCTTCATCTTCGCTGGGCGGCTTGCTCATGCCGCCCGTCATGGCAATCGCCGGTTTCCTCATGGCTGACTTTTTGGGCGTGACTTATTTCGAGGTCATCGCTCGAGGATATGCACCCGCACTCATTTTCTTTGGTATCATATCCCTATCGGTTTACCTCTTTACAGCGCGCTTCCTGCAGAGAAAGGGAAGTGGCCCGGATCTATCACCGGATTCCATTATCGAAAGATTCTCCAAAATTGACGTGATCAACACGGCGATTTTCTTTGCCTTCATCGGCGTTTTGATCTATTTGATGGGTGTGCTTTGGTATGAAGCATCAAGGGCCGCACTTAACATTGCGATCGGTCTCTTTATCACCTCCTCCGTATTCCGCATTTATATCCATCCGGGAACGATTTCAGAAAAGATAAAGGAATGGGGTCGGTGTTTACGCGGAGCCATAGAGGGATTTGCTTCAGTCACCGCTCCGCTTGTTCTCTTGCTCGCCATGCTCGGCGTGATGGTAAATCTGTTCGTGGTTAGTGGATGGATGATTAAGCTAATGGCACTACTGGCGACGATCGGAGAATTCCATGTCGTCGCCCTGATCGGAGTGGGATTCGCCATTGGAGTCTTCTTAGGGCTGGGAATACCGCCGTCGGCCTGTTACATACTCTCGGCCGTAATCGTCATCCCGCCGATGACAAAAATCGGGATCGACCCCTGGATCGCTCATTTCTTCCTATTTTTCATAGCGGTCATATCCGAATATTCGCCACCAACATCACTCGTCGCTGCGGTTGCTTCCCGTATTTCAGGTGCTTCCTTCATGAAGACAATGATGGTAACGCTGCAAATATCGCTTCCTTTTTTCTTTCTGACATTCGCGATTTTTAATTGGGATATTTTGTTGTTGAAGCCCGGTTTATCACAACTGGCTGCTCTGGGTGTGTTACTTGTTGGATGCTTGACAGCAGCTTCCGCCATCCACGGTCGACTTTTTAAACGTAAAGGGTATGACCTTCTTTCAAGGTTTTTAGTCCTGCTGGTGGCGCTATTTATCTTGTTCTATCCTAAAGGTATCCTTTCAGCATTGGCATTGATACCCGCCGTGGTTATAATCGTCCTCGTGACCCTGCGGACCGAAAAAAAATCGGTACCTTCTTAGGATTGCTATATAAGCTCAGAGAATGACGCAATCTATTGCACCCATTCCGCCGCAATAGGATGGGCTCAAGGGCGTATCCGACGTTGATTGCTGTCCGGATAAGGATACTCCATGTGCCGGGCTGCAGCCCGGGCGGTATTTTCACCGAAGTAGCGGGCCACCACCTTGAGTGCCATATCGATGCCCGCTGAGATGCCTGCCGATGTCACCACGCGGCCATCTTCGACGACATGTTTTTGGAATTCCACCGTCACCTCCGGAAAGGCATCACGCATCCAGTTCAACGATCGCCAGTGAGTGGTCGCGTGCAGTCCGTTCAGCAGCCCGGCGAATCCCAACAGCATCGATCCGGTACAAACAGAAGTCAGTGTTTCGACTTGCGGTGCGCGAGCGCGCAGCCATTCAAGCATGGTCGGGTTGTTCAATTCCTTACGCGTGCCCCAGCCCCCGGGTACAACAAGGATGTGAAGGGGCGGACAGCTGTCAAAAGTGTAATCTGGAATGACTTTCATGTTGCCTGCCGTCGTGACAGGCTCAGGATGCTCAGCCACGAGCCATACTTCAAAGGGTGAAGATTCTTCTCTGCGCTTCTCTTCGTTAAGACGGGTAACAGAGAAAACCTCGAACGGACCACAGAAGTCGAGCACTTCGATGTCTTCAAAAAGGACGATCCCAACACGTTTCCTGTCCAACTGTGTCCCCCTTTCTTTAAGATGAATGAATTTGAAGTGGTTTCAAAACCTCAGATTACGCCGAAGATCAAGGCGCGGGCTGACGAAAAAGCGCAGCATACATATGAGTATGTGAGCATTTTGAGAAGGTCCGCAACGCCGATATTCGGTGTTAGAAGGGGTTTTGATACCACTTATAGCCTCCTGCACAGCGCTTTCGGTCAAATTTACGTTATGCAGAAAAATCTTCTATCTATTATCATCTATGCGTCTGATTTGAAATTAAGAAAGTGACATCTCCGAAATTTATTGCAGAAACCCATCGGTATTGTTAAGAAATTCAGGTATCATGCAAGCAAGTGTGAACTTGCGAATATTGCAAAAGATGTATGCAGGAGGATTGCGATGAACGCAGCATACTTCCACGGGGTTTTTCCCTACCTTGTTTCACCCGTTCATGAGACCGGTGAGGTGAACGCGGACGTCCTTGCACGCCTGTGCGACGACCTTATCGAGGCTGGTGTTCACGGCTTGACCCCTCTCGGTTCAACCGGCGAGTTCGCCTATCTGGCCTGGCCGCAGCGACGGCGCGTCGTTGAAGTGGTCATCGCAGCGGCGAAAGGCCGCGTTCCCGTCGTGGCGGGCGTGGCTTCGACCACGATCGCTGACGCTGTGTCCCAGGCACGGGAGTTCGAGACCCTGGGCTGCAGCGGCATCCTCGCAATTCTCGAGGCCTACTTCCCTGTCACCGATGAGGGTGTATTCGCTTATTTCAAGACAATCGCCGAGGCGGTCTCGATTCCTATCGTGCTCTATACCAACCCGAACTTTCAGCGATCGGACCTGAGCCTGTCCGTCATAGACCGGCTGAGCCGAATTTCCAACATTGGTTACATCAAGGACGCCTCCTTCAATACCAGCCGCCTGCTGTCGATCATCAACCGGGTGGAAGGACGGATGCAGGTATTTGCGGCCTCGTCGCATATTACGACATGTGTGATGCTGATCGGCGGCGTCGGCTGGATGGCCGGCCCGGCATGTGTCGCGCCGAGACAAAGCGTCGAACTCTACGAGCTTTGCCGGCGCGGTGACTGGGTCACGGCGATGGAACGTCAGCAGCTGTTATGGAATCTGAACCAGGCCTTTGCCAAGTACAACCTCGCCGCGTGCATCAAAGGCGGCCTTGAGCTCCAGGGTTATCCCGTCGGCGCACCCTTGCCGCCGCAGGCACCGTTGCCGCCTGAGGGCGTCGCAGAGGTAAAGCGTGCGCTCATAGCAGTCGGAGCTTTATAGACGGCTTTTGACATTCAGCAGACGTAATATGCAATAAGGGACGTTCTTTACTTTTTAACTTATCTGGGGGGATGCCTAAAAGCCATAAAAATGCCGGAAAAATATTAACTTCAGCGTGAGAGGTGCAAGTCTCCACGAGCTTAAGCCAGAAAACGATTCGCCGACGCTCTATCGAGCTATGCCGGACAGGTCCAGTGTCGCCTACGCTTTCGCCTTAGCTCTGGTGAGCTTCTCCGGAGAGGTTGGCGGGCAGCAAGTCATGAAAGCCAGCAGGACGAAGGAATACTGGCGAATTATATATTATTGGAATGAATGGCAATTGGACAAGGTGCTCAGACAGTATCACAAGAACATCAGTCATGTTGCAGGATATAGTCAACCGCTTCATCTAAATCGGCTTGATCTTCTAATGCCCTGACCACGCGTTCAGCCAGCTCGGTTAATATCTTTCTGATCGCGGTTGCCAGTTTAAGCGCATCACTATCCTTTTGCACAGCTGACCCCTTGGTCATCGCCTGTTCCAGTAACGCTAAGGGATTATAGTCATTAATTAAAAGCGCCTTTGGGATGGTGTCACTGATGAGCTCAACCGCTTTTTTAAACTGTTTCTCCTTTTTGGCCGATGTCAGTTTTTCAATTTGAGACTCAGGTGAATTTGTTCTCTGCATAAGTTTGATGATTTCATCTATAATATGATCTTTTTGGCTTTCCACAACTCTACGATAATAAGCTAAAGCTCCGATTCCAAGTCCCTGAATTTCGGCCCGGCGACCCAATAGAAACATATCTTTGTTTTTGCCCAGAATTGAGATAATCCCCAAGGAGACTTGTGGGCCAAAGGGTGGCCATTCACCCAATTTTACGGCTTCGCCTTCATCTGCAACGCTATTCCATCGCGCCATAATGGCAAATACTTTCGATCGCGATCTACAGTTAGAGCATGAATAATGGAGAAAAACACGCTTCCATTTTTCTGTTAAGGTGATATTTTTGGTTTGGTAAGAGTCAAAAAATCGAACGCCGTTGCAAAAGCGTTCCGGGCAATAAAGCTTTAAACGCGGCTTCGTTAGAATAGGTGATGCAGTGGGGCTTCTGGTTATACCCAGATTGCTTATTAGATGGATTTCTCCTGGCGGGTATTTACTGAGAAGGTCTTCAAATTTCAGGATCTCAATTTTAACAGAATTGCGTTTGGCTTTTTCCAACTCGGCCATGGTGGCGCCTTTGTCGGCTGTATCGCGTCAATTTATCAAAACTCTCCGACAATTATCGAAACGAAATCTATGGATTTTAAGCACGATTGCGGTTGATGGTACTCAGGTATCTACCCATACCGAAAGAGGACAAGAAGGTCAAGTATTATAAATAGTTAGGCTGTTGAGGGATGTAGTTTTCTATATCTCAATATAACTATAAATATGAAGTTTATGCCGTCTTCTCGACAACATAAATCGGAAGGTATTTTCTCCTCAATTTGTCCAGCTCTGCTCTAACGAGGGTAAACATCATTAGGATAATTGAGTTCAATTCCTGCATTGCCTCAAGTTGTGCAACAATCTCAGGATAATGCCTCTTCCCTCTGACTTTTCTGAGTTTTTTTAGGATTTTTTCCGGTAGTATTTCAAACCCAGGAGGGGTGTTCAAAATGGCATCCAATAATAAAGGATTACTGCCATCCAAGAGTGAATTTTCAAAATGAGATAATATCTGAGATGCCGGCATGGCTGAAAGCCGATCGCGAATTTCCCGCTCCTGCAAAAATTTAAGGAGGCGATCATCACCACTTGCAGGCGTTTCGCATAATTTAGCTTCAAGTTCATTAATCAAATCTGAAGCACTCCTTTTCGACTTTAAAATTTCGAGTTTAGCGATCGCTTTTTCCAAGACCTCACGTCGTAAGCTGTTTTTATCCCCCTCGCTTAAATTATTATCATCCTCAATTCTTTGAAACTCGTTTACGATAAAGTTACGCATGAGCAAAATGTCATTATAAACTCTTTCTACGACGGCCACGCCATCACCAGGGAGTATTTTGGTGGCTTTTGCCAACTGAAAACGAAGTTTAGGAATTAATTGATCTAGCATTTTTCTACGGATAAGCGTTTATTTCGAATATATGATGAGTATTTGCAATATCATACCGAAACTGACGATTTGTCAAGCAGGAATGCAAAATTTGTGCAAAATCGGCAAATGCGGCAAAAAATAAAAATAATATAAAATTTACAGATACTTATAAAAAATACTGTCGAAGGCCTTAAATCCAGTATGAAAAATTTTTACCAATTTATTGGAGTTCACTTCACAATTTTAAACGTCACTCATTTATTAAGAATAGATTCAAAAATTAAAAATTTTGTGGCAATTGCGGTCAAAATTTGTAATTATCGGAATAATCATTGTTTTAATAGCTTTCGAAATGAGAATTTATTCGATTCGAGCAATAGAGCAGTAGATGTTATAACCGAGGACAACGCGTTCTTATCCGTTATGCTTAACTCCGAAAATCAGGGCATTCTTGATAGTGGCGTCAAAGATATCCGAGATCCACGTAAATATCCCCGGGTACCCTATATCGGACCGGTGGTTTTTAAGTGTGGTAATCAAAAATACAACAAGGGCTGGATTGTAAATATAAGCCGTAGCGGCGTTTTTATTGAAACGAAAAAGCAATGTTTCTTCGGCCAGGCAATTGAGCTTGTTATCCCATACAAAAAGATTGATAAACGTATCAGAATAAGGGGTTGGATTGTGCGCCTGGGCCAAGCAGGAATTGGCGTGACATTTAAAAAGACATTGGAAAGAAGGTCTGGAAAGGAACGTAGAAGCGACTTAGATCGCAGAAGGGGCTTGGATCGGAGAAATAGCCGCAAACATAGAGCAGGGGCATAAAAGCACAGCAAAAATTTTTATACAAAAGCTTTAAATTTTGCCGAGTGTCAACATTTGTAATCAACGATTCCCATTTTATTCCCTTTCATTATTCACCCACAGCATCAACACATAATCGCAATTGGGTTTTAAACAAATGGCGTAATTTATAGGCGCAATTGGCATTTTCGAAGTGGATAAAAGAAAAGTAAAATACGTTATCCTGGGAGCATGTTGTGCGGCTATCTTCTGGCCGGGAACGTTGGTGTTCGGCTTACCCGGGGTCATGAGCCAATACTGGCAGACCGCTTTCAGCGTTGGTCCTGCCGAAGTGGGCCAGATCCTTTTTTTTATTCTGGTCCCCACAGGATTTTTTATGTTTCTAGTGGGCAGGTGGCTGGAGCGATGGAAACCGGGATGGTTCATGGGAATCGGGGCGCTTTTTTGCGCCGGCACCACCATCCTGCTTCCGCTGGCCTGGTCTGTTACCGGTGTATATGCCTGGGCCTCGCTAATGAGCGCCTCAACTTCAATGATCTACATGACCGGATTGACCATCGTACAGAACTGGTTTCCGCATCGCCGGGGCTTGGTCTCGGGCCTATTTAACATGTCCTTTGCCGTGTCTGCCGCCCTGCTTTCGCCTGTTTACAATTTCATTCTTGACGCTTTTGCATATCACTGGGTAACGATGGGTGCCGCAATCTGTACGCTAATCTTCGGTCTGATACCCGCTTGTCTCATACGATTTCCATTGCCGAATGATATTCCGAGCGCAGACAGATCCGTCATGAGGTCCATGAGCAGTCCATCGTCGATGACGTTGATTGAAAGCCTGAAAACCCGCTCATTCTGGGGGCTGTGGCTTACGTGGGCATTTGCCGGAGCAGCGGGTATTTCTATAGTTACTCTATCGACAGCATTTGGCAAAACAAGGGGATTGTCATCCCATGAGGCTGTATTATTATTAACCGCTTTTAATTTGACGAACGGAACCAGCCGGGTCATTAGCGGTTACCTTTCAGATTGTATCGGTCGCAAAAGAACGTTGACGCTTTTCTTTGCAATGGCTGGATCGGCTTATTTTTTTATGACCCAAACAGATTCTTTGATGATATGGCTGGCGTTATTTGCGGCCATCGGATATGCTTTTGGCACGATGTTTTCCGTCTCGGCCCCCCTCGTCGGAGACTGCTTCGGAATGGATCACTTCGGTTCCATTATCGGGCTGATCTTCACCGCCTATGGTTTTGTTGCCGGTATTATTGGGCCATGGTTCATCGGCCGCCTTTTGGATATCACCGGCGGCAATTTTACTGTGATATTTAGTTACCTCGGCGCACTTATGCTATCGGCAGCGGTCTTGATCCAGATAACGAAACCTCAGACCGAGTGCATTTTACCCGTGCGCTGATGCGTCCTACTTGGATTACAGATATCCTGAGAATCGCTCGCAACGATTGAGAATATCTGTGATGCGTAATGAAGTTACACTAAAATTTGACCCAATCATTTGCTGGCCAAATAACTGCCTGGGCTTGAAGGCTATGAAGAGATAACGATCAATCGTTATTAAAAAATAAGGCAAAGCCGGTCGAAACCATAATCGGGCTTTGTCTTTTCAGGAATTCGAATGCATTCATGTTTGGTATGATAAAAAACTGAGGCCGGAAGAAAGACGCTATGTCAAAAGTCATGACTCAATCCGCTATCTATGAGAATGCCCGTCAGGCTGTA
>JASFGZ010000001.1:0-43166 GCA_050123495.1 Desulfobacterales bacterium | reverse complement strand
AAGATCGGCAATCCCGAAAGGTTTCAAATTTTAAAAATATAAATCGACAAAATTCATTGAATATAAGACAATTCATTTTTAAAATTTGAAACGCTCATTTTAGGTATAAATTATCTCAGAATGGGAGGCACTCAATGAAAATAAATCAAAACTTATTAGCCCCCTGCGGTCTGTATTGCGGGGTATGCGGTATCTACTACGCCACCCGGGATAAAAATGAAAAGTTTATGGAACTGCTTCTTGGCTTTTATCAGGAAAGGGTTGCGGGTCTTGAAAACATTTCTACTGAAGATTTAGAATGCGAGGGGTGTCTTTCGGATAAATTGTCTGTCTTTTGTAAAAGCTGCTCGATAAGAGATTGCACCCACAAAAAAGGGTATGCCGGCTGTCACGAATGTGACGATTTTCCCTGCGAGTTCATTGATAATTTCCCCCTCCCGGTCGGGAAGAAGGTTTGTTTGCGGGCCATACCCTACCGACGGAAATATGGTACTGAAAACTGGGTGGCCGAAGAGGAGGCCCGCTATGTTTGTCCCGAATGCGATAATAAAATTTTTAGAGGAGCAAAAAGCTGTAATAAATGCAAAACTCTCCTTGATCTAGATTAGGAAGGAGAAAGTTATGCCGATAGCTCAAAAAATGATCAAAATGGTCGAAGGTATGGAAATGGTCAAAAAGATGTTCGAAGAAGGCGCCCGGCTGAAAGCCGAGCATGGGTCCGAGAATGTCTTTGATTTCTCGCTGGGAAATCCGGATGTCCCTCCACCGCCGGAATTCAAACAAGTTCTCAAGGATCTGGTCAATGACGAATCCCTCAGCCACGGCTATACGCCCAATCCCGGATATCCGCACGTCCGGCAGGCCGTCGCCGATTATTTAGGCAGTGAGCATGATGTCGCGCTCACACCGGATTTGATTGTTATGACGGTGGGAGCCGCCGGCGCCTTAAACGACGCCTTGAATGTGGTTATCAATCCCGGAGAGGAAATATTGGTACCCAGTCCCTACTTTATCGGGTACAACCATTACGCGTTCGTTGCCGATGCTGCGATTAAAACCGCACCCACTCATGCCGACTTTCACCTTGATGTGGCCGCGATTGAGTCCGCCATCACCGCAAAGACCCGTGTGATGCTGATCAATTCGCCCAATAATCCCACCGGCGCGGTCTATTCGGCAGAGGAACTGGCCGAACTGGGCCGGGTGCTGGATGCCGCCAGCCAAAAATACGGAAAGCGAATTTATCTGGTGGCAGATGAGCCTTACCGTAAGATCGTTTATGATGTAGACGTGCCCTCGATATTTCAGGCCTATCCGCATTCGATTATTGTATCCTCTTATTCCAAAGAGCTGTCGTTGGCCGGCGAGCGCATCGGTTATCTGGCCGTCAATCCGGAAGCCGAGGACGCCGGACTGTTGGCCGGTGCCTCATCGGTTTTCAACACCATGCTGTGTGTCAATGCTCCCAACATGGCCCAGCTGGCTGTATCCCGGCTTCAGGGGATTTCCGTGGACGTTTCGATCTACCGACGCCGGCGGGATATGCTCTGCCGGGGCCTGTCTGAAATAGGCTACGAATTTCAGCTACCGGCGGGCGCTTTTTATTTATTTCCGAAAAGCCCGATCGCCGATGACGTCAAGTTCACTCAGATTTTAAAAGAAGAGCTGATCCTGGCGGCACCGGGTGCCGGCTTTGACGGGCCGGGCTATTTCCGGCTCTCATATGCCGTGCCGGATTCAACCATCAGTGGATCTATGGAAGGTTTCAAGCGTGCGTATGAAAAAGCTTAAGAGAAGAGTTGGGGTTTATCAGGAGCAGAAAATATGTATATCAAAATGTCAGATTTTTTTATGGACATGGGTAAGGATTTTAGCGTGGAAGTATTGGATATCGCCGAAAAGTTATCTCAAAAAGAAGGCGATCTTCTGTTTAACGCGGGAGATCAGGCCAATCATTTTTATGTTTTGCTCAAAGGCAGAGTTAAGCTCAGCCTGGGCGACACCGGGCCGGTAGTTTACATGGCGCGTCAGCCAGGGGAGATCATCGGCTGGTCGGGGCTGATCGGACGGGATATTTATTCGGCTTCTGCAGAATGCATGGATGCCACCAATCTGCTGAAGTTCGATCGGAATAATTTTCTGGAAATCCTGAAAAAATTTCCCCGTAACGAAGCCCTGCTTTTTAAACGTCTGGCACAGATGCTGGGCAATCGCTTGTTGGAGCTTTATCCTACCATCTCTTAGAACCTATCTTAAAAATGCGTCTAAGTATCCAGGACTGCGTTGTCCCACGAATTGAAATACTCACGTACTCAAGGTACGCTCCGTGTTCAATCCGCGTGACGCCTTGCCCTGAATCCTGATCCGTTATTTTTGAGATAGGTTCTACAATAGGGCAAACCTTTTAAGGTTTAGGTATTACAAACGCACTTATCGGTTCAATTAATCTTCATCATTCCAGATTCGCACTCGCGACAAAACAAGCTGATAATACTACTGATACAGTCCTCAACAATTGGTGCACATCTTGGGGCCAACCCCCGGTGGAAGGGTGCCCGCAACGGTATTATCGTGGCCCACGGAAAACGTTGACATCAGTTTTTTCACGCCTCCTTGGCAAAGGGGACATTTCACATCGGTATTGTGGCTCATAACGAGCTTATCAAATTTGTAGCTGCAGTGTTCACAGTTGTATTCATATATGGGCATGGTACGCCTCCATATTTTCTAGAACTTGTTTCAAAACCCCATCTGCCCGCTCAATAAAGCGGGATTTCGCATCTAATCGATATTTTATTTAAGGAGCTCAGAATGCTCCAAATCCCGTGCTGTAAAAAAAAGATAAGGTCGGTCCGGGCGCTTCGCAAGCAGTGAAAAATTGTAAGGACAGACAAATTTAGATAGCGGAAGGTGGCTGCGCTTTGCGGTGATAATAAATAAAAAAGGCGAAGCCAAAAATTGGCTTCGCCTTTTTTATTTATGGCTCCCTGAATGCCGTTATTCTCGTGCGTGGTCATTCGCCTTTTTAGTTTGAAGCCCGCAGGGGAAGATGCACGCACATTCGAGAGACCATTAAGATGTTAACCATCTTTTCTATACATCTATACAAATAGTATGCCAAATGTGATGAAATATCAAAAATTTATCAATATTATAAATAATATCATATAGTTAAATAAAATATCGCTAAACCCTCTAAAAAGATTATGAATTTTTATTCACAGGGGATTGTGAAAATATTTACACAATCGGCAAAATTTTGACGGTTTCTATTTTGATTTCACAAAGGGAAATATATCCGTATATCCGGTAATATCCGTAACTAAAAGTATAACAAAAACCAGAAAAATGACAATTAGCAACGTCGTGAAAAATCCGCCGCCGGCAGGCATTTGATCGAGTTGATCGGCAACAAATCGCGCTTCTTCTTCAGTCAGGCTATCAATACGGTTCCGGGCCTCCTGAGGATCGATGCCCTGCGATATTAGGGCGCTTTTTACATCTTCACGGGCCAGAAAGGTTTTGAGATACGCACGCGCATTATGCGCTCGCCCCGAATCAAGGACCGATTCGGTGTCGATCATGGCTGCCATAGCCGATTGATAAGGGCCGGATAGCATAAACATAAAAATTGCCAGCAAAAAGCCTACCGGTTTTAGAGTTTGCTGAAACCTTTTCGTATCTAACCTCCTAGTAGAAACCTAAGTTAAGGTAAAAGTGACGCCTATATAATGAATTCATAAATCGATGTCAATTGCTATATGCTACAAATGAATATTGAATTTTATTTTGAGATGGAGTCTAGTATTGTATACCAACGCTGACATTGACTTTAACCTCAAATTTTTACAAAATATTGTAACAATCTAAATCCTCGAAGGTTCAACCATGAAAGTCAGCTCGATTGCTTTAATAATTGTAAGTCTCATTCTGCCTTTAAGCGCTTACGGTTTGCTTGAAACGCGTCCCTGCAGCCAGAGCGCTCAAGTGAATGCTAACGACCGCTTATCGGCGTTAAACTATTCGGAGGAGGGTTTTAAAAATAATCAAACCGAAATTTCGGCAGTTCGCTGGTATCATAGAAAAGACGCTGAAAAATTAAACGGTGTGGCCCTTGTCATTCATGGATTAAATGGCCGACCGGATAAAATGGAGTCCATTATCGCAGAAATGACAGCCGCCGGAATTGACTGCTTAAATCTGTCTTTGCGCGGCCATGGTGAAAACTATTCACAACTCAACAATACCGACAGCGAAGAAGCACGTATGCAGGCATTCAAATCCGTTTCATATCGACTCTGGAGAACTGAAACCTATCTGGCGTATCAACAGGTTAAAAAAAGAAGCAATCGCTATGGGACCTGTTTGTTTTTTGTCGGCTTTTCAATGGGCGGATTGCTTGGAGTTGATCTGTTTACCTCAAATCCATATATAAAGTTTGACAAAATGGTCCTTTTTGCCCCTGCCCTGCAAATGCATAACCGCAATTATCTTTTAAAAACGATGTCGCCATTTCCGGAACTGGTTGTTCCGAGCTTTGCCCCCGGATCTTACCGAGCAAATAAAGGAACACCTATGGCTGCTTATAATGCCTTATTTGAAGCATCTAAGCATTTTGAAAAAAATCTGGATCCGAAGATAAACGTTCCAACGGTGGTTTTTATTGATGCGCAGGATGAGCTCATCTCGTTTTCCGGTTTACAAAAAATGATCCGCAATCAAAAACTGGATCAATGGAAAATCCATCCTGTGAGGAAGGACAATACGGCGACTGAGATAGAAATGCACCATATTATTATTGATGAGGCCTCGGTTGGAAAACAGATGTGGAATGAGATTGTGGATACGACCATCACGCATTTGCTAAAGCGACCCACAGCGCGCGCTGCGCTTAATGCGGATGGAAAAATACGGCATTATTGATCCCACGTACCCGGATGCCACAGGTAGTAAAAACCGGTTTGCAGAGGGGCCAGTGCGCCGGGAAGATCCAGTGATATAACTGACAGACCACGGCCTTCATAGAGAGATGTAGCGGTGTTGTAAAGGTTATCATCCGCATACTCTGTCCGGCGATAAACCACTACTTTTGCATCTTCTGGCAGTTCCGCCAGCTTTTTAGCCTCGCTGACAGCCTCGTCCAGATATCCGATGCGATCGACCATACCCAGATTCAACGCTTCGTGGGCTAAATAAATGCGGGCGGATGAGATTTCCTTTAGGTTTTTGGGATCAAGTTTACGATGTTCGGCAATGCGATCTAAAAATCGAGTCGCCAGCTGATCGATAAAGTCTTGGGTAATTTTCTTCTCTTCCTCGGTCGCCTGGCGGAAGGGGGATCCCATGTCTTTATTTTTACCGGTCTTGCTCACATCCACATCAACGCCAATTTTTTCCATCAGACCGGTTACATCGGGGCGTAAAAACAAAACACCCACCGATCCGGTAACTGTCGTTGGATGCGCCAAAATAAAATCGGCCGGAAGCGAAATATAATACCCTCCAGAAGCAGCCACTCCCATCATGGCAACAACAACTTTGGCTTCCTTGCGTTGTTTAAAGGCCACAATTTCATTATAGATCAGATCGCTGGCGATGACGGACCCGCCGGGTGAATCAATTTTTAGAAGGACGGCTTTAACTTCAGGATCATCTTCAGCTTTTCGAAGCTGGGAGACAACTTCCTGAACCATACTCGGCCGGGTGCGGATAAACTCTCTTTTGGGAGCATCTGAAATCATTCCTCTGAGCGGAATAACCAGAACCTTACCCTTTTCTTTTCCTTGAAGCGTGTACTCTTGCAGTGGATCCGCATAGCTTGGAAAGATTCTAATCTTGGGCGCTTCACAGCCAATTAGAAATAAAACAACACATACGACCATGATGGATAGAGATCTTCGCATGTTATCTTCCTTTAAGATTTTTTAGACAGGATTAACCCGCCTTCGCTTGCTTAGCTTCGGCGAGCCAAGCAGGATTTTTAAGATATTATTTTGGCTTTCGGGGCCTGCCGCGCCATCGTCACGTTTTAGCGCGACAGCGGCGGGATGAAAACCAAAAAATTCAATCGCCCTCGGCGAATGCGTCAACGACCACCCGCAAAGCGGGTGGCTTGGATTTTACCGCCAAAGGCGGTAAAAACAGGGGCGCGAAGTGCCCCAATCGTTGCGGGTGAAACCCGGTGCGAAGCACCCGGTTTGGAAAAACCAATAAAATTACTGCTGTCAAATTTCTATTTGATTATAAAGATGAAATTTTAAAAAGCAATATGGTCCATAATAATTAAAACATTTTCCTCTTTTAAAATTTGAAACGCTCATTTTAGGGGATACTTTGTGCTTGACAAGCACGCTTGACCCCTTAATAAAGCAAATGCCACAAATGAATTAATCGGCTAAATTACAATAATAAAGAAAATATTATGCCGCGCCGCTGGATCATATTTATACTTGCCACATCGCTTTTTTTCCTGTCGCAGTTTTACCGGACTTCCAACGCCGTTATTGCCTCAGAGTTAATCCGCGATCTGTCTCTGGAAACGGAGGGGTTGGGATTGATGTCGGCTTCTTTTTTTTATGCTTTTGCAATAACCCAAATACCCATCAGCCTGCTTTTAGATAAAGTAGGCCCACGACGGCTGATGACGTTCCTGACGCTGCTGGGCATATTGGGTGCGGTCATTTTTTCTCTGGCAGACTCATTGAGTCTGGGCTTAATCGGTCGCATCCTCCTGGGCGTCGGTATGGCCTGCAATTTGATGGGAACCTTTAAGCTATTAACCGAATGGTTCGAGCCGCTTATTTTCGCCACCCTTAGCGGTCTTGTCCTTGCTATCGGCACCTTCGGAAATATCATGGCAACGACCCCGCTGGTGATTCTGGTGGAACACGTCGGTTGGCGGCAAAGTTTTCAATTAATTGGCGCCATCAATCTGGTATTAGCCCTTACGCTTTATATTGTTGTGCGTGACAGGCCATCAGATACAATCGGTAACGCCTCACGCATGGAGCCATCTATCAGTTTTAAGCAGGCTTTTCTTAATCTGGCAATGCTTTTAAAAGATAGAGATTACTGGATCATCTCAATGACATCTTTTGTTCGTTACGGTACATTTGCCGCCTTTCAGGCGCTATGGGCCGGACCGTTTCTGAGGGAAGTTATGGGTTACTCTGCCGTAAAAGCCGGCAATCTCATATTATTGATGACCACAGGGATGATTATCGGAAGCCCTTTCTGGGGGGCTGTGTCGGACAGAATTTTCAAGACACGTAAATGGATCATCGTTTTTTGTCTGGTCCTCGTTGCCGGAGTTGCGCTGGTTCTGATGTCACTTCCACCAAATGCCGGCTTGATTGTCATCGCCGCATTTTTCTTTGCTTTCGGTTTTTTCTCAGCCGCCGGATTGCTGATGTATCCGCACATTAAAGATCAAATGCCCCATGCGATGGCAGGGGCCGCCATGACCGGTGTCAATTTTTTCAACATGATGGGCCCGGCGGTTTTTCTTCAGGGGCTGGGGATTCTGATGCAAGCCCTTTACCCGGAGGCTTCCCGGGGACCGGCTGCTTTCGACGCATCTTTTATGGTGTGTACGTTGTCGCTGCTGGCAGCAGGGGGAATCTACAGTTTCACCAAAGAAAAAAAAGCATTTTAATTTAACAAGTCAGCTTTTTTTAGAATGGCCTCAATCTCTGATCTTTCCCGCTCTGAAGAGGGCAATAGAGGCAACCGCGGATCGCCCCCGAAATAGCCCCGCATATCCATGGCCGCTTTTAATCCCGGCACACCATATAGGGCGGTAACCGCCTGGTTGACCGGAATCATTCTGAGCTGCAGCTCCCGGGCGGCATCCAGGTCACCGGCTTTAACCAGATCAAAAATTTTCACACACGCTTCCGGAGCCACATTGGCCAACGCGCAAACGCCGCCCGCACAACCTATGGTCAGTCCGCTGAACAGTACGCCGGCGGTTCCGACCATAACATTAAAACCCCTGGCAACCACATTTAACATTTCTCCGAGTTGGACTACATTTCCGGAGCTGTCTTTGATACCAACGATATGGGGGTGTTCTGAAAGGCCGGCAACAATACCAGCCGCCATATTGATGTGCGTAAATTTAGGAACATTATATACCAGAATCGGTATCGGTGAATGATCGGCTACTTCAGAATAATGCTTAACCAGTGCCGCTTCAGTCATCCTGCCGGCATAATATTGGGGAGTGACCACCAAAGCAGCATGGGCGCCCAGTTTGGCACAATCTTCGGTGAGCCTTAATGTTTCAGTTGTGGATTCACAGCCGGTTCCGGCGATAATGAACATCTCATTAGCAGCAGATTGAACAACGCTTTCAACAACCCTGCGTTTTTCTTCTTCAGAAAGATAGACATATTCGCCGTTTGACCCCAACACCACAAAACCCTTAAGTCCGGCTCGATTCCACTTTTCAACGTTGGATGCCAGTTGGTCGTAGGCGATCTTGCCGTTGACAAATGGAGTGGTAATCGGGGGAAATACGCCGTGCAGATCAATCTTCGCCATCTTCTTTTTGACCTTTTTCCTAAATTAACCGCAGATGCACGCAGAATGACGCAGATTATTTTGCCGAGCGACCCGCTCGGCAAAAAAATGTCATCCCGCTTCGCGGGAAATATCTTCTAAATATGGATTATAATGCCAATGTGTTTTTAAATGTCCGACCAGCTTGAAGTAACCATTAAAACTGTTTGCCCATAGGGCATGCAGTTTTGCTGTGGCCAGCTTACCCCGAGGAAGGCAAAGCCTTATCGCGGGGGTCGGCCAAGGCAATAATATTGTCTGTGTGGGTCTGTGGCTATTTAACAAGTTCAGATGTGTGCCATATCTTAATCAGGCATTTAATAGCGACATTGCCGCTTCCGACCCGGCCATCAAATCGGTTTTATAATCCTGTATGGCCAGGGCCCGGCTGATTGCAGACAGGAAAAACAGGACATTTTCAGGTGATGAAGAATATCCCATCAACCCAACGCGCCACACCTGGCCTTTGAGTGCGCCCAATCCGGCACCGATCTCCAGATTGAATGTATCCAAAAGATAACCCCGCACCTTGGCCTCATCTATCCCTTCAGGAACTCGAATCGTATTCAGGGTCGGCAAACGGTACTCAGCTTCGACCAACATCTCCAATCCCATGGCTTCTACGCCGGCAACCAGTGCCCGATGGTTTCTTAAATGTCGCTCAAAACGATTCTGCAGTCCCTCTTCTTCAATTAGCAGAAGTGCTTCTAAAAGGGCATAATTCAGTGTGCTTGAACTGGTGTGATGATACACTCTGGTAGATTCCCAGTACTGATCCAGCAGGGTAATATCAAGATACCAGCTGCGAATCGGATGCTTGCGGTTCTTGGCCGCTTCAACAGCCCGATCGCTGAATGTCACCGGTGCCAGTCCGGGAGGGCAACCGATGCATTTTTGGGAGCAACTATAAGCCGCATCCAGCCCCCATTCATCCGTCTTTAACTCCACACCCCCCAGTGATGTCACCGCATCAAGCAAAATCATCACGCCATGTTCTTTTGCCAGACTGACAATATCGTCCATCGGTTGAAGTACCCCGGTAGAGGTTTCGGCATGAACCAACGTGATGACCTTGTACGCTTTTGCCTTAAGCGCTTCAGCAACCTTCTGGGGGTCGGTCGGCCTGCCCCATTCACCCTCAATGACCGTCACTTCGGCCTCCTGACGTTCGGCCATTTGTCGAACACGATCGCCAAAATAGCCGTGAACACATACCAAGACCTGATCCCCGGGTTCCATCAGGTTTGTAACACAGGCCTCCATTCCCGAAGTGCCCGTCCCCGGTGTTGCATGGGTCACCTGGTTCTGTGTCTGAAACACCTGGCGGAGACCCTCGCCAACCTGATCTAAAATCTTAAAATAAGCCGGATCCATATGGCCGATGACCGGTGAAGTCAGCGCCCGATATACCCGTGGATGAATATCCAGCGGGCCGGGTCCCATTAACTTCCTCAATGGTGCTTCAGTTGGATTCAATGCCATAAGAAACTCCTTTCTTCAATTTTTATAAGTATGGTTCGATTTTAAAAGAAATGGATTGGGTAAAAACAAAATATCAAACTCCTGAGAATATGCATCGTTGACCTCTAATACCGTTTAAAGAATGCGAGTATAGAGAGTTAATGCTTAAGTGTCAATAAAGAGTCGCAGAGTTGTTTGATAACATTAACAGACAGCACCTCATAGATGACGGGCTATTCAACCACTTTGTAAACCCGGTCGTTTTCGCGAACGCGCTCCTTTACTTTCAACCCGATAAAATCACCTGCTGTTGCCTCTTCCACGGACTGATTGTTTACCTCCATGCTGGTCACCTGCTCGATAAAATCCGTCGTATGTCCGATAAATTTTAACGTATCGCCTTTTTTTATGGTTCCATGGGTCACCTTTACTGCCGCAACTGAGGGTTTGGCAAAAAATTTTGCGACTACGCCGACTTGTTCTTCTTCAGTCATGGTTAGGCCTCCTTATGAAAGAATTTTCCGTGTTGTTCTGTTATCTCGTTATCAGGGAAAAAATCAAGAAGTCAAGGAAATTGAGAGTTGAAGTTGGGAATTGGGTATTGGGTATCGCTCTTATGGGGTTGCCGGCGTCGTTAGGGTGAATCCAAAATTTAAAATCCGCAATCGACTCGGCTGAGCTCGTCGCAGGCCCAAAATCGAATGGCTATCCGGAAGGCTGTTTCAGCCGTTTGAGGCGTTCTTTGGAAAAATCATACTCCAGCCAGGTGTCAAGAAATGAGCCCAGTGCCTCTCGGTAATGCTTAATCGCTTTATTCTTATCGCCGCCACCCTCAGACCACAGCCCCAGAGCGGTGTGGGCAGTGATAAGGTTCTCGGGGCTTCCACCGGCCTGCTGTAGGAGTGATTTTTCAGTCTGCTTGCCCAAAAGATAATCACTAATGGTCAGATACCATGGATCCATGGTCCGGCTGACGAATTCCTGAAGGCTCGTCTGTGTCTCATCGGCGAGCCCCTGGTGATGTAAGATTCCGGCTTCCAGAATTCCCAGACTCATCCGATCTGCGTTTTGGCGGCCATCACCCTTGAGGAACGTACGGGTGTATTCCAGGGATTGAGACCAGTCTTCGTCGGCAGCGCTGTAAAAGGCCAAAGTTACGAGGATTTTGCGGTTTTGCGGATACAATTCAGATATTTTTATGAGCGCATCTCGCTTGTTCTCAATCGCAACGGTCTCATCCATAAAGGTCATCATCAAGGGCATCAACTCGGCTTCACGCTTTGCTTCCTCTTCCAGCGCTTGCTTGACGACTTTATCAAATGCCTGAGTATCTTCACTATATTTGGACCACTGCGTTTTGGTTTTTAACGCTTTCTGCCGGTGTTTTTGCATTTGTTCCAGCTTGGAACGCGCCACGAAAAACTCCCAGGCAGTTGGATCGGCGGCAAGCACGGATTCTCTTAACAGTTTTTCGGCTCCTTCCCAATCCTGGCCTTTAGCACGGATAAGGCTGACCGCATAATGCAGCCAGCTTTTTTCAGCCGAGGTATGCCAGCCCTTAAGGGCAGAGACTTCATCAATTAAGCCCTCCAAAACGCGCACCATATATCCCTGAAATTCTCCAGGAGACCGCCAGTCAAGCGCCAGCAGTGCTTCGCGGTGAGCACTCGTGGTGCCTTCGCCGTTAAGCCAATCAATTAAAAACAGCATGAGTCTGGCTTCGGGGTTTTCAGGATCCATTGAAAGCGTTTTGGAAAACAGCTGGCCGGCACCCGCGTAATCTCCGGTACAAAAATGTATCATGCCGGCAGCCATAATCATCTCCGGCTGCTGGTTGCCCTTGAGTTCTTCATCGGCCAGGGCCTGCGCTTGGGCCCAAAGGCCCTGGGTCGCTTTGTCCTTAATCGCCTTCAAGGTATCCTCGATCGAAAAATCCAGCACACCATTCCACTTCGCCCGGCCGGATTTTAATTCATCGAGGAATTCCACGGCTTTGGTAATGGGCAAGACCATTCCCAGGTCCCATCGGGGGGTTATCGTCGGCATCAAGCCCTGTTCGATATCCATCGCCACACCGGCTGCGATACCGATGACTTTGCCCCGGCTATCAATCATCGGGCCGCCACTGTTACCACCGTAAAGAGACGTATCTACCTGAATAAGATTTTCAAAGGAACGGCGCACACTGCCGCCGGTTACACTGGCATTGACCGTATCCGCCTGGGTGCGACTGCCCAATGGGAATCCGATTGTGATAAGTTTTGAAAGCTTGGGGACGCTCTGGGAATCCAATTTTAAATCCAGCGGCAGGGGCACCAGCCCTTCCGGCACCGGGTTAATTTTTATAACGGCAAAATCATCTTTGAGCGGCGATGTAATCACCTGGCGGGTTTGCACCGGCGGCTTGGGCACGCCGGCGATAAACAGACGCGGTTCGGACTCTGTACTGTAAGCACTTTCGACAAAATACACATCGGTCAAATCCGGACTTTCCATCAGACGGGAGACACGGTTAAAAGCGCGTGCCCCTTCAAACCATAAAAAAATCCGATATTTAAATTCGGGCATTTTACCACTTTGCCGCAAATACTGGACAGTGGATAAAAGGGTGGAATCCTCCAGCCAGGGGCATACCACGTGACGGCTGGTGAGCATATAGCCATCATCGTCCACCAAAAATGACGTCCCTTCGGCCAGATTACGATATACGTTCTCTTTATCAACTTCCAACCAATACTCGACCAGTATAAATGCAATCGATGGGGAATACTGATTGGCGTAATCTTCAAGTTGACTGGTAGAATCTCCTTTGCGTTGACTGAGTTGAAACCAGGCCAGCACTCCGGCAAATGATAAAACGATAATTAATACGGCCAGCACCGCTTGCCTTGTTTGCAGACCCCTGATTGTCTTTCTTCGGGACACGGCCACTTCAGGTTGGGGTATTTTGACTTTTTCAACCTCGCCTTCTTTAAGTCGGGCCAGCGACACGGCCACATTGGCCATCGAACGGGGCCGTATGTCCGGATCGTCGGCCAGCATAATCTTAAAAAGAATTTTAGCATCTTCCTGTAAATCAAGTTTGTCGACCTTGACCAGAAAGTCGGTGATTTCCACGTCGGCTGAAAGCAGTTCCACGAAAATTTTACCCAGCGACCAGATATCACTTCTAAAATCAAGGGGACGCTGGTTAATGATATCCGGATGACAGTTCAATAGCTTTTTAAGCATCGGGCCGGGACGGTCGAGTTTGGGATCGAAGAAACGCGAAAGCTTATAGTCGATTTTGACCTCAAGGTTTCCGCTTTCACCTTTAACCAGCATAATGTCATTCAAGATGAGATGGGGAATAAAGTAACCTTCATTGTGTAGCACGGTCAGGATGGATGCCATCTGGAAAAACAGATCAAAAGCCACCTGGCGGTCTTTAAGCCGACCGGATGTCAGCAACGACCCCCAGCTTTCCGTATCGATCCACTCGCTGATCCGATACCAGAGCCCATCGGTTGAGCGGCGGATGGCATAATGACGGACAAAGCCTTTATCCGGCAAATTTTTGAGACGTTCCAGCTCCTGTTTGAGCCTTTCGGCCACTTGCTCGTCTACGCCCGATTGGGGGGTAAACAGGCGGATCATGACCATTTCACCGGTGCGCTCCCGAATCGCCCGGCAAAGAAAACTGGAGTGACCTTCGTGGAGAATATCCACAATCCGGTAATCGTCGATGTATTTTCTGCCTTCGCCGATTTGGTTTCCGCAGGCAGGACAAAGGGTAATTTCTTCGGCAACCGGCTGATCACATTTGGGACAGAGTCTCATAATTTTTTATAATTTTGAATGATCCAGGGTTTAAAAGCACATAAAAATTTGGTCAGACGAAAATGAAACCGCCTGTGAAAAGTTTACTTTCATTTATAAGTAGGAGTCAAGCTCCGGGATGGACAACCTTCGGGGCTGAATATATCAAGGCTAAAACTCAAACAGATGCGTTTTGTTTAAATGCAATGATTAGCGAATTAAATATTTATAAACTTTTCAACACATTATAAGCATTTTGGCGTTAAATGTCAAGCAGGTAAAGCGCTGCTGCTGGCCGAAGAATAATCTAAAAAAATATATAACATGAATTTAATTTCAGTTGAGAACTTTAACTAGGCGTCTTTCAATACCGCCTTGAGAATATCCGGACGGTTGGTAATGATGCCATCCACTCCCATATCAATGAGGCGCTTCATTTCCGAACGGGAATCAGGCGTCCACACAAATACCTGGATGCCTAACTGATGCGCCGTTTGAATATTGCTGATGGTCACATGCTTATAGTAAGGGGCCCAATAGCGGCCGCCGGCCGCCTGAACCGCATGTGGAATGGATCCGGCAAAGTCATCGATATCAACACCTGCCATCCATGGAGAAGCCCCGGGTCGGCCGGGCTTGATGTTGTTCAAGCGCTCCCCTTCGAGGGAAATGTAAACGGTTGAAATATCCGGGGCGATTTTCTGAATATGTATCAGGTTGCGCCAGTCAAAGGAAAGAATACGCGCCTGATCTGAAATCTTTTCTTCAAGCAATATCTTTACCACCATCTCGCTGACAGCTTCCGGTTGAGGCGTCAGGTCAGATTTTTCCGGCTCGGAATGATCAGCTCATCCGCGGTTAAATATTCTTCAATCGTCAATCAAACCAAAACCATTTCTTCATATCAGAGCACGATAAAATAAGCAAAACGAAGACATCAGCGTCCGCTGCCAGCAGAGATTATTTTATGAAGGATTTTCTTGACTATGGAACACATAATCTGCTTAATATAAACTGCGAAAACGCTCCGGATAATTGCCGAATAGCCACCCTTTTGATTGTTTTTTGGAAAAACCTTTGATTTTCGAAGATTTGCGAAAAAAAATTTTGTAATTTTTCAAAAATCAAGATCGCATTAAATTAAAATCATACTGTCGCATCAATAACTTCTTGAATATGCTCTTTAATTTTATTTTTCTGTCAACGGCATGGATCATGCAAAGTTGGAGAGAACCAGCTCGCCACGGGACAATGCATCGTGTTCACATTCTCATTTACAGCTGGCTAAGTCTTGATTTCAAGCTGCAGTTCGGCCAGGCGCAGCTCTCTGGACCCAGAACATGATAGTCGCTGAAAAGCTAGCGGCGACAGCACAAACCGATGGATGGCCTAATTTTTCAGTTTTATTTGGATTTTTTTCTAGCCCGCTTACCATTTAAAATTTATTTCTCATTTCTGTTAGCGATCAAGTCAAATTTTTGAAGGTATGTAAGGCAAGCTAACCTTTATAACGGAAAGGAGGACGAAATGATTAATTTACGTAAATTCGTTTTTATCGGCGCCATCATCGCACTGGTCGTATTTCCGGCAAGTGCGCTGGCAGAACCGATTACGATCAACTGGTGGTTTGCCCATGGCGGCCGACTGGGGGAAAAGGTCCAGGAAATAGTCGCCAATTTTAATGCCAGCCAGAGTCAGTATAAGGTGGTGGCGACCTATAAGGGAAACTATCATGACACTATGATGGCCGGCATTGCCGCTTTTCGAGCAAAGAACCCACCGCATATCTTGCAGGTTTTTGAAGTCGGCACAGCGACAATGATGGCCGCCAAAGGGGCCATAAAACCGGTTTACGAAGTCATGGCGGAATCGGGGCTTCCATTCGATCCGAAGGTTTATCTTCCAACCGTGACGGGCTATTATACGACACCGGAAGGAAAAATGTTGTCCATGCCCTTCAACAGTTCCACCCCTGTTCTTTGGTATAATAAACAAGCCTTTAAAAGTGCAGGGCTGGATCCGAATAAGCCGCCTAAAACCTGGCCGGAAGTCGCTGAGTATTCAAGAAAAATAGTGGCTGCCTATGCAGGCCAAGCTGCAAAAATAGAGCCCGTTGTCAAGGCGCTGAAAGAAGCCAAGGCGGCCTTGGAAAAGGCTGAGATGAAAGATAACGCTGCAAAAGTCAATGAAATACTTGTTGATACGCAAAGAGACGTGATTACCGCGGGCTTCTCAACATCATGGATCTCATGGATTCAAATAGAAAACTTCAGCGCCTGGCATAATCAGCCCATTGGAACCAAAGCCAATGGGTTCGGCGGATTGGATACCAAGTTCGTCTTCAACAGTCCCCTGCATGCCAAACATATTCAGCAGCTGGCCGACTGGCAGAAAGAAAAAGTCTTCGTTTACGGCGGACGGCGAAACATAGGCAATGCATTGTTTAGTTCCGGGCAAGTTGCGATGCATACGGAGTCCTCAGCCGGATATGCCGGTTTCAAAAGGACGTGTAAGTTTGAATTTGGCACCAGTATGCTGCCTTACTGGCCGGATGCCAGCGGCGCTCCACAAAACACCATTATTGGCGGCGCCAGTCTTTGGGTATTACAAGGCCATTCGCCCGAAGAATATAAGGGCGTGGCAGCGTTTTTCAACCATCTGTCAAAACCTGAGGTCCAGGCGGACTGGCATGAATTCACCGGTTATTTGCCCATTACATTAGCTGCCTATGATCTGAAAAAGAAACAGGGTTTTTATGACAAAAATCCTCAGATGGAAACGGCGCTGAAACAGATGACGCTAAACGCGCCTACTGAAAACTCAAGAGGTTTGCGATTCGGCAATTTTGTGCAAATGCGCTCAATTATGTATGACACCCTGGAAGCCATCTTCGCCGGGCAAAAAACCGCCCAGCAGGGCCTGGACGAAGCCGCTGAGAAAGGCAACAGATTATTACGCAAATTCGAAAGGGACAACAAGTAGCAGAATCTGAATCAAGCAGGACCCATTCATAAAAAAATGGGTCCTGCTCAAATTTTTCACAGGCCAAAGGTTTTCATGGAAAAAAGAGTTGTCTTCAAAAACCAAATCCTGCCGTATTTTCTGGTTGCACCCCAGATCATCATCACGCTGGTATTTTTCATCTGGCCCGCATTTATGGCCCTTTATCAATCGGTCTTGCGGGAAGACGCCTTTGGACTCAAAAGCGTCTTCGTGGGATTGGAAAACTTTATATACATCTTCACCGATCCCATTTATCTCAACTCGATTAAGGTCACCATGGTCTTCACTTTTTCAGTGGCAGTCATCGCCATGTCGACGGCACTGTTTTTGGCCGTGATGGCCGATCGCGCGATTCGCGGGGCCACCACCTACAAAACATTTATCATCTGGCCCTATGCGGTTGCACCGGTGGCTTCAGCAGTCATCTGGTACTTTCTGTTTAATCCCTCTGTCGGGATGTTTTCTTTTTTCTTAAAGGCCATCGGGATTGACTGGAATTTTACGTTAAACGGCAGGCAGGCAATGCTTCTGGTGATCATTGCGGCGGCGTGGAAGATCATTTCCTATAATTTTCTTTTTTACCTGGCCGGACTCCAGGCCATTCCCAAGTCATTTATCGAAGCCGCCGCCATAGACGGAGCTTCACCGGCCAAACGGTTCTGGACGATTGCCTTTCCGCTGTTATCACCGACGGTCTTCTTTTTACTTGTCATGAACATGGTGTATGCTTTTTTCGAAACCTTTGGGGTGATCCATGCCATTACCGAAGGCGGCCCCAATGAGGCCACCAATATTATGGTTTTCAAGATTTATCACGACTTTTTTGAAAGTTTGGACCTGGGCGGTTCCGCCGCCCAGTCGGTCATTTTGATGATCATCGTGATTTCTCTGACGGTGATCCAGTTTCGCTATATCGAAAGAAAAGTCCATTATTAAATAAGGAATAGAAAATGGTCGAGCATCGACCCTGGCTCACTTTTTTAACCCATGCGTTTCTAATCTTAGGTTGCGTGGCGATTGCGTTTCCGATCTACGTCACCTTTGTGGCTTCGACGCATACACTCGAAACGATCGCCGGTTCCTTCCCATTTTTACCCGGACGTCATCTGATCGAAAATTACCACCAGGCCCTTACCGTCGGAAGCGGCGAAGTCGGCACCACCGTGGGCGCCATGATGCTGAACAGCCTGATCATGGCACTCGGCATTACCATCGGAAAGATATCCATTTCCCTGCTCTCCGCCTTTGCCATCGTCTATTTCAGATTTCGTTTCCGTATGTTTTTTTTCTGGCTGATTTTCATCACCTTGATGCTGCCGGTGGAAGTCCGAATTCTGTCGACCTATGAGGTGATGGCGGATTTGAAAATGCTGGACACATACTCCGGCCTGATCTTTCCGTTAATCGCATCGGCCACGGCCACGTTTCTGTTTCGCCAGTTTTTCATGACGGTTCCCGATGAGCTGTGCGAGGCCGTTAGGATCGACGGGGGGGGTCCCGTCCGATTTTTCTTTGATATTCTGCTGCCCATGTCGCGCACTTCCATTGCGGCGCTGTTTGTGATTCTTTTCATCTATGGATGGAATCAGTATCTTTGGCCACTGTTGGTTGCCAGCGATGAGCGCTACTACACGCTTTTGATCGGAATTAAACGAATGCTGGATGTGGGCGAGGGTCAGGCCGACTGGCAGATTATCATGGCGTCTACCATGCTGGCCATGATCCCGCCGGTGCTGGTGGTCATCTTTATGCAGAAACAGTTTGTGCGGGGTATGACTGAAACTGAAAAATAGGAGAATTGGAATGGCGGATGTCAGCCTGAGAGATATCTATAAATCATTTGGCAAGAATGAGGTCATTCACGGCATTAGCTGCGATATCCACGACGGTGAGTTTATCGTTATTTTAGGCCCTTCGGGCTGCGGCAAATCTACCGTGCTGCGCATGATCGCCGGGCTGGAAGTGATCACCAAGGGCGATATTTCGATTGACGGCAAGGTGGTCAATCAACTCGAGCCCGCAGAGCGCGATATTGCCATGGTTTTTCAGAATTATGCCCTCTATCCGCACATGACGGTTTTTAAAAATATGGCTTACGGCCTCAAAATTCGGCGGATGCCCAAAGCAGAAATTGAAAAAAGGGTTCAAAAGGCTGCGGAGATCCTCGAGCTGAAGGAATTTCTGGATCGCAAGCCGCGACAGCTATCCGGCGGTCAGCGTCAACGCGTCGCCATGGGTCGTTGCATCGTGCGTGAGCCCAAGGTATTTTTATTTGACGAACCTTTAAGCAACCTGGATGCCAAGCTGCGCGTTCAGATGCGGCTGGAGCTCAGAAATCTTCATGAAGCCCTCGGTATTACCAGTGTCTATGTCACCCACGACCAGGTCGAAGCCATGACCCTTGGGGATCGCCTGATCGTTATGGACGATGGCTATGCCGCCCAGATCGGCTCTCCGCTGGAAGTATATGAGCGTCCGGCCACGCTGTTCGTAGCCGGGTTTATCGGATCTCCGGCAATGAATTTTCTGACCGCCCGTCTCTGTTCAGGAGGCAAGTCGATTGAAATCCCGGGCGGTATCAATATCCCTGTCGATAGCGGCGGTCTGCCCGACTATGAAGGCAAGCAAGTTACCCTGGGGATTCGGCCTGAACATTTTGAACTCACCGAGAAAAAAGAAGAGGCCATGCATCTTCGTGTGAATCATGTGGAGCTTCTTGGCGCCGATACACTCGTTCACGGGCACTTCGGAGATGAAAAAACGCTTTTGACTGCCCGGCTGCCCGATATCTATCACTTCAAAAAAGGCTCAACACTTTCGTTGACCATATCACCGGAAAAATTGCATCTATTTGATATGGAATCAGGGAGTCGAATTCAAAATTAACCAGAGCCCCAATTGCGTTAAAACCAATTGGGCGTTATCTGTTATTCGTTATTTGTTAATCGTTTAAAAGGAATGACAATCTTGAGTTGATTTTACTTTTTTTTATGAATATAATAATAGATAAAGTTAAAGAGTGGAATTGAGTCTTAATTAGAGGTATTCTGGGCCTGATTGGAAATTGAAATACATATTAAAATTTATTTGAGGTAAAGCCGAAGAGCTGGATACATTTCAGTTCTTTTTTTTTAATCCCTATCAGTGAAGCCTATTTACTTAAAAAATCGATACCGAAAAAGTATTTGAGCCATACAAAACCCCGTGGGGTATCACGGGGTTATTATTTAGGTAATAAATCTGACAGTATTATTTTATGAACATCTTTTTTGGAACAGAGAAATTCAAGCCGCCCTGGATTATTGCCCACCGGGGATATCGCGCCAAATATCCTGAAAACACTCTGGTTGCTTTTCAAGCGGCGCTGGATGCCGGTGTTCAGATGATCGAACTGGATGTGGCGCTCAGCCGCGACCGAAAATTAGTTGTCATTCATGATGCAACCCTTGAGCGTACCACCAATGGTAAAGGTGCGGTTCGTGACCATACGTTAGCCCAGCTAAAGCAGCTGGACGCCGGGGGATGGTTCCATCCCAGATTTGCCGGTGAACACCTGCCGGAATTATCTGAAGTGCTGGACCTGGCAGATGGCCAGGTGATGATTAATATTGAAATCAAAACGCATGCCTATGAGCCCCGCCACCCGCTGGATGCCGTTGAACGACAGACATTAGAACTTGTCTGCCGCAGAAATATGGCGGAGCGTGTATTGATTTCCAGCTTTGATTTGAACCTTCTGAAATATATAGCAGCCTTTGAGCATGCGCCTGCGCTGGGGCTGATCTCAAGAAATCCCGCTGACAAGCATACGCTTGAAAATTGCAAACGGCTCAACATTGTATCCTGGCACCCCAACCACCAGATCCTTACCCCCGATCAGGTCAAAACGATGCACGAAAGTGATATCCGCGTCTTTCCTTATAATGCGGACACAAGCGAAGAGATTGCACGCGTACTCGAGATGGACGTCGACGGTGTCATCAGCAGCGACCCCTGCCTACCAAATTAAGGATAAACTTGTAAATCGGTGTCAGACGTTTCCAATAAACCAATGGCCGCAGAAAGTAAGAAAGCGAATGGGTGTAAATCTTTTTTAATATGTGTTGCAGATCTTCCCCTCCAAGTAATTTCACAATGGCCGAATTCCGGCTGTTCAACATTTTAACCAATTTTTCGTAACCATCGTTGGATAATTTTTCAAACAAAAATCGATTGGTACGCGATACTGCCATGGGCCTTAGCATATCCGCCTGCCACAGGCGATCATAGCCATCATTTTTAATGATACTTTGAGCGGCATGGTATCCGGATTTGAGCGCATACATCATTCCAAAGCCGGCCAGGCAATCCTGAAAACCGGCGGCTTCTCCAATGAAGCACTGATTATTTATTCTGGCATTTTTCAAAAAATACAGACTCGCCGGAGCCGCAAATCGATACGTTATGGTCGAAACTTTAAAGTTCAATATTTCCTCAAATCGTTTCACGGTAAGGTCAAAACGCGCCTTGTGGTCTTTACGGTCGGTCGGGTTAATTGATGCAATCTCACCGACATTATCGTTTACGATAAAATAAGAGTAGATTTTAAGTGATAGATTGTCATCAAAGAGGGTGATGGCATAATCCGGATGATCAAATGGAAAAGTGATACCCGTGACGATAAAATTCGGATCTTTTATACCAGATGCGATAATATCCGCCTCATCGGCATTTAATTTCGATCTAAAAATAATCGGTATTCCGGCATCGGTGGCCTGTTTTTGCAAGGCATGATCAATGGAACCTTCCATCGGTCCTCTTTTTACCAGATACATCAAGGGCTGGGATGATCTTTTGAGGCATTTATTTAGAGAAGGACTCAGGAATTCCAGCGAATACCACGGCTTTATATAAAAATCCGTTTGAATATTTAAGTCTTGTAAAATAGCGAGTGCATCTTTATCAAATGTCCAGTTCTCCAAAAATTGAAAATCTTGGGTGTGTTTGCCACAAAATTTTTTTCGCTCGTGGACTTCAACATCAATACCCGCGCGTTTTAAATTTATGCCTGCGGTCAATCCAGCAATTCCACCACCTAATATTACGACTGTTTTCATAGGTTTAAAAATAATCGGCTACTCGGATAATGGTGAAGAAATATCGATAAATAATTATCTCCAAAATGATTTCATAATACCTTTCAAAGAAAAAATATCTTTCGAATTTTTGGTTTCGGCAATGACACCGGCCAGGATATCTTTTGCATATTTGCTTTTGCCAAATCGAGATAACAGGAAATCATTCAACCGCGGCTTGGCCAACCATTTTTCAGCCTTCCGATAGCCTTGACCGCGCGCCTTAATTTCGGATTCTATTTGTCGATTATATTGTGACAATTTGTTCAGATCGTCTGAGTCCAATGCCCTGCTGATGGCTTCAGCCGCCAGCTGGCCGGATTCCATGGCTTTGCCGATGCCTTCACGGATAAACGGCAAGGTTGTTCCGATGGTTTCCCCCACAGCGACAACGGGGCCGTTTACAAACGGGTAGGCGCCTTCAAGATTATACCGCAAAGCGGCCATGCAAGGCAGTGGTTCTATCGCTCTGTTGCATCAGCTCTCTTGCCAGGGGCAAGGTATCGATAAACATCTTAAACTTTATCTTAAGATCGGTGCTGCGTTTGCGAACTCGATCCGCAGATAATATGCCAATGCCGATGGTGTCAAGACAGCGCAGAGCATCCGGCAGCAGGCCATCACCGCAAACTTTTTCGCGCGGAAACTTTTGGCGGTCCAGCATCAAAACCCGGTGATGGCGTTCTGCAAGGTGGCCGGCTGCAATCCCGCCGGCCGGACCGGCACCGATGATGATCACGTCCCAGAGCCGGTCAGATATTGAACCGGCCGCGGGCTGCCAATTGATTTTTTCGTGTAAATTATGCATCTGTCAGATCAGAATTTAGCTTTAAACAACTTCCGGTGTCAAGTAAGCACCTTTGCCAAAAAAATGAAATATTGTGCCTTTCTTCTTCTTTCTTGAAACATCTTCAACCTCATTCGATTTCTTGACAGCTGTAAATTGCAGCTTTATTCTTGACTTTGTAACTTAACATGTATCTTTTGATCCGGAGCGAGAGGCCCATGAAAACAATTATTGAGCCGTTTAAAATTAAATCTGTCGAACCCCTGCGCTTTACCAGCCGCAAGGAGCGCGAAGCAATCCTGGCCGAAGCGGGTTTCAATCTTTTCAATATCCATGCGGATGACGTGCTCATCGATCTGTTAACCGATAGCGGCACTTCGGCCATGAGTGCCCACCAATGGGGCGGCATGATTGAAGGCGATGAAGCCTACGCCGGCGCCAAAAGCTTTTATCACCTTGAACAGACGGTCAAGGATCTAACCGGATTTCGCCATATTATTCCAACCCATCAGGGACGCGCTGCGGAAAAAATCCTATTTAACATTGTCGGCGGAAAGGGTCGGATGGTGCCCAACAACACCCATTTTGACACGACCCGCGCCAACGTTGAAATGAGCGGCGCTGAAGCCGTCGATCTTCCGATACCCGATGGGCTCAACCCGGCTCTCAAGGCCGACTTTAAAGGCGATATGGACCTGGATGCACTGGAATCCATGCTGCGGAAAGAAGGCCCGGAGCGGATTCCGCTGGTTATGCTGACCGTAACCAATAACGCCAATGCGGGTCAACCGGTTTCCATGGAAAATATCCGCCAAACTGCCCGAATATGTCGCGCACACGGCATTCCGTTTTTCTTAGATGCCTGCCGCTTTGCCGAAAATGCCTATTTTATCAAAATCAGGGAGCCCGGTTACAAGAACAAAGTCACCAGAGAAATTGCCCGGGAGATGTTTTCCTATGCCGATGGCTGCACCATGAGCGGTAAAAAAGACGGTCTGGTCAATATGGGGGGCTTTCTGGCGGTCAATGACGATGAACTGGCCCGCCGGGCACGCAACATTCTGATCGTCACCGAAGGATTCCCCACCTATGGCGGGCTGGCCGGCCACGACCTGGAAGCCTTTGCCCGGGGGCTGGACGAGGTTTTAGAAGAAGACTATCTTAAATATCGAATTCGGTCCGTTTCTTATTTGGGTGAAAAAATATCTGCGATCGGCGTCCCGATTTTCCAACCGCCGGGAGGACACGCAATTTATATCGATGCCAAGGCATTTCTGCCGCATATCGCTTCACACGAATACCCGGGCCAGGCCCTGGCCTGCGAGCTCTATCTTTGCGGCGGCATCCGCGGCTGTGAAATCGGCAGCGTGATGTTCGGCAAAACCGATCCGGCCAGCGGTGAATTTGAACCGGCCAAACTGGAAATGGTACGGCTGGCCATTCCCCGAAGGGTTTATACCAAGAGCCACATAGATTACGTGGTGGAATGTGTGGAATCCGTGTTCCATAAACGGGAAGAGATTAAAGGAATGCGCATTGTCTACGAGCCGCCGGTGCTCAGGCACTTCACGGCCAAATTTGAACCTGTCTAATTTAATTTTTTAGACAGGATTTACAGGATTAGTTGGATTTCTTTTCTTCGCCACTTTCCAGAAGAAAGTGGCGAAACCCAATCCCGCCCTCCGGGCGGGAAAAAATCGCAACAGAGTTAAATGCCAGAAAGGCATTCTGCTGAACAAACTATTTTTGAATGCCACCTATTTTTTTATTCACCGAAGGTGATTGAATTTTTTGGCTTTCATCCAGAAAGCCAAAAACAATATCCGGTTTGATGGTTTTGTGGAACACGCGGCAGGTTTCCCCGTACGAATTAATCGGCGAAGCCAGTTCGCCGGGCGGTATTTCCACTGAAATTCTGTTTGCATTGGAAAAACATGCATTTAAAGCCATAATCGGTGCGGCGATGGCGGCGGGTAGACAGAAAACCGCTGAATTCAGTCGAGACCGGCAATTGCCCCAAACGTATCGTAATTACTTCACCTGATTTTAAATGTTACACTGGAATCGGGCAATGGATTCCCGATTGAATTCAGCAGATTTCATAATGGTATCCAGCCCAATATCGGCATGTCCTGCGGCCAGTCCGGCACTGATTGAAAATTCAAAGCAACTCACCGAGGAATTGACCTGTCTGGCAGCATTCTCAATTTTGATCAGTCCATTTTCCCGAAAATCTCCGGTAAAATCCTCTAAAATTCGCTCCGCCTCTTTCAGATCCGAAAAGGGGAGCACGGTGCCGAATTGATTGATGCTGCGTCGCGTAGAAAATCCGCCGACTGCGCCGAAGTGTTTATTGATGAAATCCCCCATTGATCGAATGCCTTGCTGGGCGGCCTTGTGACCCAGATTGTCAATAATACGATCCAGATCTTCAAGCGCAAAGATGACAACCGCAAAGTGTTTATGCCCGTTTCTGCGGACCAGATCGGTTTGATAGCGCACCTTAAACTGGCGCCGGGAATGCAGGCCGGTTAATTCTTTCTGCAGCTTTTCTATACTGGCAACGATTTCATCGTAAAGCGGATGATCAAAGCCTTCAAACGCTTCCGGGGTGCCCTGAAAAACAATCTTTTTGTCGTAAAGGGCCAGAATATGATTGGAGATAAAGAACACATCGGGAATATCATGGCTAATCAAGACCGCTGTAAAGCCGAATTTCTTTCTGTATTCGGCGATCATCCCGAGGATCATATTTCTGCGAACGGGGTCCTGGCCGGTGGTCAGTTCATCAAACAGTACGATTTTCGGATCCGTTACAAGTGCCCGGGCCAGCGCCGTTCGCTTTTGCATCCCCCCCGAAAGCTCCGATGGGTATTTGTGAGCGACATCAGTCAGCTCGGTTTGCTCAATGCGGGCCATCACCTTTTCTCGAACCTGCCTTTTGCTGAGTTTGGTATATTTCCTCAGGGGCATCGCCACATTTTCATAGACCGTCATTGAATCAAAAAGGGCATTATTCTGAAACATGTAACTGACCTGCCCGAGATAGGCATTCCACTCTTTGCGTTTCATTTTTTCGATCGGTTTGCCCCGGTAAAGAACACGGCCCTCTTCCGGTCTCAACAGACCGATAATGTGCTTGAGCAACACGCTTTTCCCCTCACCGCTTTTACCGATGATGGTGGTGACATGGCCTTCATGGATTCGCAGGTTGACGCGATCCAGAATCGTTCGGTTACCAAAGCGTTTGGTAACATTTTTGAATTCTATGATGGGTGGATTTGCCATAACACCTCAGATAGACCTAGAAGTTGTTTCAAAACCCCATCTCCCCGCTTAATGAAGCGGGATTTCGCATCTAATTGAAAGAATATTTAAGGGGCTCAAAAGGCTCCAATGGCTGCGTTGCAGGCCTCCGATAAATGCTCACATACCCATGTATGCTGCGCTCTCTCGATCCGCCTGCGCCTTTTGAGCACCTTGATATTTTAAAATCTGTTGCGAAATCCCGCAATTTGCGGGGGCCCTTGAAACTGATCTGAGGTTTTGAAACCACTTCTAAGCGGTCGAATATGAATGTCTGCTGATATTATCGTAATCACAAAATGAGATCATTCAAGACGCGCAATTTAAAAGCGCTGACAATGAGGGGTATCGACAAAAATAGATATGCAGTTATATAGGTCAGAGTGGTAATGGATAAAAGCGCCAGCTTTTTTAAAACAAATCATATTTTGTCTAACAACGCTTTGATCAATCGTCAGGAAAGAGAAATCGGGTTTTGGTATTGGATATTAGATATCGGGTATCCAATAGTAGATATTGCGTTTTTGTTGAAATGCGATCATAGAAAGGTATAAGCCCCATTTTAATGGCATCCGCCGCTTCGTGCTTGACAAACTGACGGTTTCCATCAAAAATGCTGGATTCGTGTCAGCAATGCTTTGAACCGAAAGCTGGCAACCAGCAGACACACCGACATGAAAAAGGAATGGCTTTTGGCTGAGTTTAAAATAAAACGACTGGCATCCGGCGGGTTGATCACCAATTACTTTTGTGCGTCCCGCTGCCGCCATTGTCTCTACAATTGCAGCCCGAATTGGGATAAAAAATATATTAAACCGCAGACAGCAGAAGAAAACCTGCGCACCATCCGGAAGCTGGGATGTTCATCGGTGCACGTCGGCGGCGGCGAGCCCCTGTTAAGACCGGATGCGCTCGGTGATGTCCTGGAAATCGCCCGGAAAGTCGGTGTGGAGATCGCGTATGTGGAGACCAACTCCGCGTGGTACAAAGATCCGGATTCGGCAACGGCCATTCTTTTAAAGCTGCGCAAACAGGGTTTGCGGACCTTGTTGGTATCCATCAGCCCCTTTCACAATGAATATATTCCTTTCTCCAGGGTTAAAGGCGTCATCGAAGCCGCTCGCCAGACCGGAATCGGTATCTTTCCCTGGATTTCAGATTTTATTGCAGATCTATCCGAACTGGATGCGGCCGGCACCCATTCATTAAAGGAATTTGAAGCACTTTTCGGCCGGGATTATGTAATGCGCCTGCTGCAACGTTACTGGATCCATATGGGCGGCAGGGCATTGCAAACATTTCGACCCTATCTTGCAGAGAAATCAGCAGATGAAATTTTAGATGAAAATCGCGGTGGCTGTGCCGCCGAATTATTAAACACCCAGCATTATCACCTGGATCTATTCGGAAACTATATTCCGGGGCTTTGTTCCGGGCTTTCCATTAAAAAAGAAGACCTGGACAAAGCGCTTCCGGAACAAAGATACCCGGTTTTAGCCACATTATTTCATGAAGGAATTTGCGGAATTTTCAAAATGGCCCAAAAAGAGTTTGATTATACGCCCGCGAAAGACAGCTACATCAATAAATGTGACGTGTGCACCGAGATCAGAACAATTTTTGTTAAAAACACTTTTGGAGGAGATTCTGAGCTGAATCCAAGAGAATTCTACTACAATAAATAGATTAAAACTTCAGACCAGATTCAACTATAAAATCGTAGATTTTGTTCGACGGGAAAATAACCATTTAATTATTGGAACGAACGGCTTCCCAGCCCAGAATGGCTAACTTACGGGCCACCCCACCCCCATAGTTTCCGAATTCGGCAGTTTTTCTTATAACACGATGACAGGGAATGACAAATGAGACCGGATTGCTGCCAACGGCATTGCCAACGGCGCGGGAGGCTTTTGGCATCCCAATTTGAGCCGCAACATCCTCATAGGAAACCACGGCGCCCATCGGAATCTTGATCAGCGCCTCCCACACTTTGATTTGAAAATTGGTACCACTTAATACCAGATGGAGCGGGGTCGAATTTTTGCCCTCCGAGGGGTCGAAAATCCTTTTGACAAGCGGCCGGGTAACATCCGGATCTTCAATCAATTTTGCATTTTGCCAGCGATGCGCCAAGCTATCAAAAACAGGTCGCCGGTCATTATTTTGAACGAAAGATAGGCTACAAATGCCGCGATCGGTTTTTGCCAGTATACATTCGCCGAAAGGGGTGGCATGATAGCCATAGGCAATTTCAAGTCCTTCTCCTTTGGCCTTGTATTCTCCAGGCGTTACCGCTTCACAGGTAACAAATAAATCGTGCAGACGTCCGGGGCTGGTCAGGCCTGATTCGTAAGTGACGTCTAAAAGATTGATCGATTTTTCCAGAAGGGTTTTGGCATACTCTTTGGTCAAAAATTGCAGAAACCGTTTGGGACTGATCCCCACCCAACGGCTGAAAAGGCGCTGAAAATGGTATTCGCTCACGTGAATTTTCGCGGCAATCTGGCTTAAACTCGGCTGCGAATGAAAGTTTTCAGTGAGAAACTGGATGGCTTTTTCGACGCGCTCATAATCAATCGATGCCTGGGAAAACGCTTCGGCTGGCATTGTATTTTCCTCCTTATCCGATTTTTACTTAGGATATGCCATATAAATTAACCATACCACCCGGTTCTTGCGGTTTTGGATTTTAATTTCAATATGAAATCTATTGCCTAATTTTCATTCATTCCTTTCACACTATCTATTAAATTTCAAGGTTCCTCATTTTAGTTAATTGCATGAAATTTAATATGATTATGGATTTTTCGGCCTTTTGCACGCTTCTTGCAACATTTTCTATGATAATAAGGCGCGCAGATTGCTGAACTGATGCCATTTCAGCCCCTATTCATCTGCCACCCAAGCGACTAAGCCAGTTCTGCGATTCTTGTGGACCGCAATGAGTGAATCATCACTTTGAGAAAGAAGGTGGGAAGAAAATGATCTCAACGTTACAACGGTCGTTAAAACTCAAAAAGGAATACACCGATGTGTCTTCTGATCTAAGAATGAATGAACATGAGGTCATCGCTCGATTATATTATTTATTAAACAACCTGTCTGAAAAAAGGCAATTGGATCTATTCCGACAGTTTCTAAATGGCAGTACGGCCAAATTTCTGTTGAAAATGGCAATTGATATGTCACAAGAACAGCGGTTTATATTTATGAAGCGAGTTGAGGAGATGCAGCCTGAAACAGAAAAGCCGGATAGAAGAGCGCAAGCCAGAAAAAATTGCTTGATCAACGTCAATTTTAAAATCCGGGGTCAGAAATTCAGCAGTTATATTTTGGATATAAGCGGCTCCGGTGCATTTATCGAAACCAACGAATCGTTTCCCTGTGGATTGAAAATGTTGCTTAGTTTTTCATCCCCCGAAGACCGCCAGCCATTAAACTTGATTGGCGAAATCGTTTGGTCTGACGCCCGTGGATCCGGGGTGAAGTTTCACCATTTAACCAAAGACCAGACCGGGATATTAAAATCCTTTTCTGAAAAGCCCGAAGAAGTATTAGAAATAGACAGTTAGCCGGTTTGGCTGAGTCGTCAAATCGTTGATTGGTTGAATGGTTTATTATGGATTGAATCCTCTGCCCAATTGACTATTTGACCAATGAATTACTTAACTAAATCGCGGATAAGATCTGCAATGATATCTTTGTTGAATCCGCGTGCATATAAAAACCGATAAATTTTATCTTTTCTTTTTTTTAAATCTCCTTCTCGATTAAATGTCTTCATTTTCTTTTCAAACAATTTATCGGCATTTTTCCGTTCCTCTATTTTTGCATAGTTCTCTATTAGAATGTTTTCGATGGCAGCATCATACAACCGCTTCTTTTTTAGTGCCATTCGAATGTGACGTATGCCGAAGCGCTTTCTTTTAAGCTGAGAAATATATATTCGCGCGGTTCTTGTGTCATCGATATAATTCAAACGTTTACAGTCTAGGATCACCGCATCGATGACTTCGCTTGCAAAGCCCCGCTGCCGCAACTTCTGTTTCAATTCATATCTTGAATGATCACGATGGGTCAGGATTCGAACCGCCGCATTCATGGCTTGTTGGTGTGATGTTTTGGCCGGAGTCGCGGAAATCTGTCTTCTGTTTTCTGTCATCTAATCCCTGTCACTATTGCGGAAGCCATGGACCCTTGACCTGATAGCCGTCTTCTATCAGCAGGCGGCTCATTCCCCTCAGATGCGGCGCCCCGAGGAAGGCCGTCACTTGCCCCTGCTCAAGCTCGGCACGCATCCGCTGATAAAAAATTTTGTCGCGTTCATTGATAACCGAATGATGCCGGCTGGGAAACCGCACCCGGGTGAATTTCAGCTTCTCTAAATCGCCGTCCAGATAGCATTCAACATATTCCCGGGCAAAGCGCTTCCAGCGATCCACCTGGTTCAGGAAGAAGAGAATGTTATCATGCGAAATGTTTTGCAGAACTTCAATCTGCTCGTCAATGGTTTCCAGAAATACGATCTTCTTTCCCAGTTCTATGGCAATCTGATAGCCTTCCAGGTCAACGGAGTACCTCCAGCCAAGGCGTTTTAGGTAATCGGACCACAGGGTGAAAAATGCCAACCAGGGTTTCATGCCTTTCACCATTTCATAGACGGTATCTTTCGGGTCAAATTTGGTGAAAGTTACCAGATACGATGAATGCCTGGCCCGGCAAACCGGAACCAGCGCATTGGTAATGCCAGCAATGGTTTTATCGTCCAGTTCGTTGAAAATGTGATAGGAATCTTTGCTTTCGATTCCTGCCTCCCGGACCCGGGCCATATTTTCATCATCCAGCGGGCCTTCAAACATCACCACACGGGCATTTTCCAGATACCGCTGAAGCGAAGCCCGGAAGCTGTACGGAAAAAAATGGGCGGTGCCGACAAGATGTGATATCTTGCCGTTTTTCTGCACCTCCCAGATCATTTTTAATTTTTTTTGTTTTGATTTCCAAAACAGCATGAACTCATCCTTAACAAAAATTTTATCACGAAACCAAGAAATAAAATCTCTTCAGCTTGCGCCTTGTTTGAAGCAAACGGGTATTAAAATTAAAATCTGTATTTTTCCTTTTTCGTGCTCACACGGCGCGCACACCGTTCAAGTGCTGGCGCTGGGGGAGCGCCTGCGCTGCGCGTGCTAATTTTCGTGTTTTCGTGATAATAAATCCAGCTAGTAGAGCTTGCCCAGCGACTTGATCGATTCAAATATCGTAGGTTTTTTGAATACCAGTTCACACATTTCATATCGGCGGGTGGGCGCCCCGCCCCATTTTTCCTTAAAACGACGGATACCTGCATTCACTCCGAGCCCAAGATGAATATATTGCTTGTTATATTCCACATTCAAATTTATCAGCTCGAATAATAAAAGATCCGAAGCCCCGAGCACATAGTTTTTTTTGGAATGACAACCAATAATGTAATTCGAAAACTGCCTCGCTTCAACATCGACAACATAAAAAGCGGCCAGGTTATTTGCTTTATCCCACGCATTTAAGACAAATGCCGTATCAACACACGCAACGAATTCGGGCATTTTAAACAACAGCCTTTTAACGCGGTCCGTTGGTTGCGTCCGTTCAACAAATTCCTGCATCAGTTTCTGATGGTCTTCCTGCATGGTAGAAGAAGACGCCACTCTTAAATATCGGCGCGCCCTTTTTAGATTGCGTTTCACTGGACTGCGGATGACCGTATTTTGAGTCTGCAGGGTAAAGTATGCATCGCTTTCGCTTTCCTGACAGCTTGAAGCCAAAGCGGGCGGCATTTCCGGAGCAATCAGGGATAGAAAATCAGGGCCGAATCTTTCTCTGATTTTAAAAACGACGGCTTCAAAATTTTTTGTGTCAAAATTATCTTCCAAGGGATATCCGATCAAGATTATCCAGTCGTCTTTCTGGCAAATAAAAAAATCATCAATTAAAAACGGCTCGCCACCTGAAACATGGGTCATCAAACCAATGCAGTGCTCCGGCACATATGCATGTTCTAAAATATATGCTTTTTCCTCAGCGGTAAGCATTGCCTCATTTTCTTAAAAGTAAGACAGGGGGTTATCGGTACTAAAACTCATCTCAAAGATGTGGATCGCGACTTCAGGATAGCCGGTTTCGTTCGCCTCCGGCGGATTAAGATGCGTTCTATTTTGTTGTTCGCATTTTATTAAGATAATCTATGCTCGAATCGGGTAGGATTGAAATTTCCTTTCCAGTGATTCGGGCAGCATAATAAATCTTTAGCCAGATCTCGCTTATAGCACTTATACCACAGACTTTATTCCCCTATAAATGGTTTTTCTTGACCCGATAATCTAACCTGCGATAATGCCATAAAGAATCATCGCCTTTATGTCCGTTAATAAAGATAGTACCCGAAAAAAAAATCATCACGAAAGCACGAAAACTTGAAAACACGAAAAATTAATAATTTCGTGCTTTCCTTATTTCGTGTTTTCGTGTTTATTTTGGTTTTCTATAATGAAATTAAAGATTATAATTCAGGGAACAAATCCAGAAATAAAGGGAGGAGGAAAAGAATGCCAGATATAGATGATCTAAAAGAGGCAAAGCAGTATCATATGGATATACCGCAAAATACGGAGGGGTTTTTCCTGAAAGGATCCAACTCTCTGGATTGGGGAATGAAAAACAGGTTGGCCCGGATCTTTAACCCGGAGTCCGGCCGCACCGTTATGCTGGCCATCGATCACGGATATTTTCAGGGGCCCACGACGGGCCTTGAGCGCGTCGATGTCAATGTTCTTCCCATCGTGCCCTACGCAGACACGCTGATGCTCACCCGGGGCATCCTCAGAAGCATTGTCCCGCCTTCCACCCAAAAACCGATCGTGCTCCGAGTGTCAGGCGGCACCAGTATCCTTAAGGAGCTCTCTAACGAAGAGATTGCCGTGGACATCGAAGAATCGATCCGTCTTAATGTCTGTGCCATGGCCGTTCAGGTTTTCATCGGCGGCGAGTATGAAAGACAATCAATTATCAATATGACAAAGATGGTGGATATTGGCAGCCGCTATGGAATCCCCACCCTCGCCGTCACAGCAGTGGGCAAGGACATGGCCCGCGATGCCCGTTACTTCAGGCTGGCCACACGTATTTGTGCCGAACTGGGGGCGCATTATATCAAAACCTATTATGTGGAAAAAGATTTTGAAACCGTGTGCGCCTCCTGCCCGGTGCCCATTGTGATGGCCGGCGGCAAGAAAATAGCGGAACTGGATGCGCTGACCATGGCTTACAACGCGGTCCAACAGGGGGCCAGCGGCGTGGACATGGGACGCAATATCTTTCAATCCGATTCTCCGATTGCAATGCTGCAGGCTGTCCGGGCGGTGGTTCACAATAACGAAACACCGGAAAAGGCTTTGGACCTTTACCAAACGCTCAAAAATCAGTCATGAAAGTTTCCGTCTGGTACAACAACGAAGATATCCGAATCGAAGAGGTGCCCCGGCCAAAACCCGGTGCCAAAGAGATACTGATCAAAGTTCTCTCATGCGGCATCTGCGGCAGTGATATTGTTGAATGGTATCGGTTGCCCAGAGCCCCCCTGGTGCAGGGGCATGAAATTGGGGCCCAGGTTGTTGAAGTCGGGAGATCAATAACGAAATATGAGCCCGGTGATCGGGTTTTTGTGGCACCCAAAGTGCCGTGTATGCGATGTGCGTATTGTCAAAACGGCCACTATCCGGTGTGCCCCAATGTCAAGGAGAGACTGCCGGGCGGCTTTGCAGAGTATGTTCTGGTTCCGAAATCTCTGGTAGAAAACGGAACTTATCTCCTGCCGGATAATATGACATATGACCAGAGTACCTTTATCGAACCGCTGGCATGTGTTGTCCGCGCCCAGCAGCTTGCCGGTGTGCGCGGGAACCAGACAGTCATGGTGATCGGAAGCGGCATGTCCGGGCTGCTGCATGTGAAACTTGCCAAAACCAAACATTGCCGGGTGATTGCCACGGACATCAATCGAAAAAAGCTGGAATTTGCTGAAAAAATGGGTGCGGATATGACAATGGACGCTGCTGAAAATGTCCCGGAGCAATTGATCGCTGAAAACATTGGTATGGCCGAGGTTGTCATCGTGTGCACTTCAGCAATCGCTGCAGTTGATCAGGCATGGAAGTGCGTGGATAAAGGGGGGGTCATTGTTTTTTTTGCAGTACCGCATCCCGGCAAAAAAGTCAGCATACCGATAAATCACTTCTGGACCCGGGAAACCCGAATAATTACTTCTTATTATTGCGGCCCCCCTGACATTGATGCGGCCATAAGCCTTATGAAATCGGAAACAATAAAAATAGACGACATGATTACGCGGCGGCTGCCTTTAGATGATATTGCCGAAGGTTTCCGAATGGTGATGGCGGGCAAAGAGTCGCTGAAAGTCATTATTAAGCCCCATATCTGATTTTGGATTTTAGAATGCGGATTGCGGATTTGGCAAAAAGCCGGAATTTCGATTTTTAAATCCTGCCTTTTTGAATTCCGACATTCTTTTCTATGCTTTTTCGGGGAAATTTATATCCCGCTTTCAAGAATCAAATTTAAAAAGGAGAGATCAATGTTATTGCGGCATGTGGCCCTGACCTGTAGCTCTGAAAAAAAATCAGACCGGTTTTACATAAACCTGTTAGGTTTGGAAAAGTCAGAACCGAAAATCTTGCCAATGACCCTTTCTCGGGCCATTTTCAATGTTGACACCGAGCTAATGATGATCAACTACCAGGGCGAAGAGGTTCTTTTTGAGATTTTCATCACCGGCCATTTGATAAACGATGCCAGGCAAATTGAGCATGTCTGTCTTGAAGTGGATGATCAAAAAGGCTTTTTAAATAAATGCCGGAATTTGGGAGTTGAAGTGTTACAAATCCCCAAAGGAGACCGTACCCTCACCTTCATAAGGGACTACGACGGGAATTTATTTGAGATAAAACATAAACAGTTCCAAGAATAGTTTTTTGCAATGAATAATAAAATCACGGCTTGATCGTCTTGGTGGTATTTGGCGGAAACGGCTTGGAACTGGTTTTCGGCAGTGGTTTCATATCCGTTATCGGAATACAGGTTTCATATTCTTTCTCATTTTTGGGGATGCAGCACAGCCAGCGGTATTTACTTAAATCCCATATAATCTCAGCGCCCTCCAGACGGGCACACTCGCCTTCGGTGACGCCCTTGTTTTCGCTAAAAGCCATCCCGGGCGCACTCCACGCTAGAATCGTTATGATAAGCAATTGTATGAGAAATTGTTTATTCGCTTGCATCATCGCCACTGAATAAATCGATTCTAGTTTCGATTATTTCAAGTATTTCTTTCTCAATGTCTTTTTTTTCAAAAGTCCCGGAGCAACAGCACGGGAAACGGCCATATCTCTGAGTTGGCGCAATTTTTTTTCTGAGATTTACTGTAACGCTTCATTTTAAAATAGAAGGGGTCAAGTCTGCTCTTGACTCTTAATTATTTGGGATTCCAATTTTTTAACGCGCTTCCTAAGGTTTCGATCTTTTGCCATTTGCGCCTTTAACCTTTCAATTATGCTGCTAACCGAACTGTATTTTTTCATTTGAAATATCTTACCGATTTCGACTAGGCTGTCACCCCTTAGGCGCCGCATTAAATAAATTGCCACATTTCTGGGCTCATTAAATACGCCCTTTCTGGATTTTAAAAGAATATTTTCTTCAATCTGATAGGTTTGGGAAACAATTTCTTTGATATGCTCTGGATCCGGAGCTAACAATCTAGATCCAGGAACCTCTTCATGTCTTTTTTTATGATAAAATGTTTCTTTTACCCAGCTAACAAAGTGGTCGCTTCCTAAAAATGGTGGTAATTTTTTACTGTTAAACGTCCCTTCGATTTCCTTAAGATTTTCTAAGGAAACAAATTGGTTATATTTTTTTTGGCTTTCCGTCTTATCCCTGGAAAACTGTGAGAGAATAAAATCTTTATATAACCAGTTCCATTGTTTGGAATCCGATAAATACCCTTTATGACTACTCCAGGCATAGGAATTTAATTTTTCAGCCAAACCTGCTTTGAGTGGGTTTCTGTGAATATATCTTACTAATTGCAGTAGATAGCTATCGGCATCTACAAGAATTGATTGATAACGACCTCGAAACATTTGCCCGTCACAGTCATAGAAGCGATTGTAGCGCTGTGTGTACACGCCATTAATATGTCGCATGCACCTGGATAAATTTGCATCCGGGGTCTGAATCAAAATATGGTAATGATTGGGCATCAGGCAGTAAGCGGCGACGCGAACATTCCATAACTTCACTGATTCTTTAATAACATTAATAAACATCAGGTAATCTTTTTTATCTGAAAATATATTTTCCGACCTTCTGCCTCTGTTCATTACATGATACCAGGCATTCGGATATTGTATTCTCAATGGTCTAGCCATACATTTCTACATAGTAGAAGAATCATTAAGAGTCAAGAGCAGACTTGACCCCTTCGTTAAAAGCGCAATAATGCATTGTTTGAGTATCGTCATAGTGGCGATCGGTTTTGATGTCAGGAATTATAATCGACTATAAAGAAGGACGTTGAAGGCTTATGTTTCGGCAGGCCGCCCCATAATCCCTTTTTTCTAAAAATTGATGGAAGTGCTGATTGAATTTCCGAATAAATTTCGGTGTCATGCCGCCTGTCGTGTGGTTTCGAATAAAAGATTTCAGCCGGTATTGCTGACTGGGCATCAGACCTGCAAATTTCAAACCGCAGATATTTTGAAACGGGGCGAAAGCGTTTCGGGGAACGCTTCTGAATTTGGGAAGGAGTTCGTAACCAAGGTTGTCTAGATAGAAACTGCAATCATCTATCAATATTTCTAAACTTGATGCTCCGTTGAACCACTCATCGCTGGCATAATTTCCATTAAAACCGATTCCAAGCCCTCCCAGACCAACATCAACGATCGGAACCAGCTTAACAGGCTCAGCTTGAAATACCGCAAAGGCATTGTCCCTGACTTTGAACCGTGGATATTTTCTTCTCTCGATTTGCATTTTTGAATTTCAGTTCGAAAAACGTGGTTCTATAAACTCAAATGTTAATGCCACATCGTAACATGTCAATGATACTTGCTGTAACATACTCATATCACTTATAAAAATATCAGAGGTATCTCAGGAGGCTCTTCGGATGGGCTTGTTTGAGATAACCGTACCAACGGCAGAGCGGATAAAGCACCACCAGGGCTGCCACGGTCGCCACATAAGTCTCGGTGAGACCGCCGGTTTGATGCATATCGAGCAACCAGGAAGCTGCCGCTAAAAGGTGCACATGAATGACATAAAAGAAAAGCGGTGTGCGGCCGAAAACCTGAAGTGGATTGGCAGGTAATGCGTTTCGGTTCCGATACCAAGCAAAAAACAAAGATAACATCACAAACATGAGACCCAATTCGAGGGCAGAAAAAGTAAGACTGGGCGGATATTTGCTTACATGCAGCCATTGAAGAATGGAATTGTCATAGCGATACAGCAGCATGTTGCCGTATTTGTTGAAGCCGCGCGTAACAAAAAAAGCGAGTAGAGATGCGGCTCCGGCAACTGAAAAGAAACGAATCGGGTTAAATGTGTCCCTTTGCAGCATATACTTCCCGCAGACCCATCCCAGGATCATATAGGCCAGCCAGGGAAGCACCGGATAAAGAACAAATACACCATTTGCAACCGTCCCTCCGGTGATAAAAAATGCACCCATCAGACCGGGTCTTTGACCGTCACCGGCCCATACCGCCAGTCCTGCAAGTCCCTCTCCGAAAAAAAGGATGCCTAAACCAACGGCAAACAGAGAGCGTATGGCGAGTCTGCGGAGTAGTGCCATTAAACAAAAGCTGACACCAATAGCATAGAGCACCTGAAGAACGATCCCTTCCCCAAAACCAATGCTCATCCAAAGAGGGTCCAGCAGCAAAATGCAAACCCCGCGAATGAAAATTTCTCTGTCAATGGCACGCCCCGGGGCACCCCGAGCCTGACGTCCGGCCACGCTCAACGCTAGCACGAATCCGGCAAGAAAGAGGAAAGTAGGGGCACATAGATGCGTAACCCAGCGGATGAGGAACTGAGCAGCCGGAATTGCAGCGCCTGCTTGATACCAGAGAAAGGAATCTCTGGCATACCGGCCGGCGTTAAACGCATGGGAGGCATGGTCTAAAGTCATGAGCACCATGACCAAACCACGCAGGGCATCAACTGCCGGCAGGCGCGTCCTGATGGAAGTTTTGAGCGTTATATCCTGTGATTCAATCATTTTTTTGCCCGAAGGGCATGACTGATAATCTCCGGCCAACTTGTCCCGAGGAAGGCGACGCCTTATCGCGGGGGTCGGCCGGATATCTGTCTGCGTGAGTCTGCGGTTAATACAAAATTTTAATCAGGATCTAATCGTTTTCTTCCTTATTCTCGGAAATGTATCCATAATCTTGCAGGTATTTGCGGATTTCTCGTTGAACCGTCTTTTGAATTTCTTTTTCCAATAAATCCTTTTTTACACCGGGATATCGATTGACAACCGCTTGCTGATTATACAGGGATTCGAGGGAAAGACTATCGGATACAAACTTCCCGTCTTTGACGTCAAATTCAAACTTGACCCGCACGGGTATGCCGACACTTTCAAATCCCATGTCCAAAAGGTGATAGAAAACCTTCTTTTCAACTACCCACACCATCGGCAGCGCCATCTAAATCAGGTTAGCCGGTTAGCGGTTGCGCCCGTCAAAAATGAAAATGTCTGTTTTTTTAAAAAACAGCGGCAGCGGATAACAAGCTAACGGGTTCCGCCACTTCTCAATTATCCAATAAAATAGGACCGCTATACCCGCTGTAAAGAAAAAAATTTCGGGTGGAAATTCAGATGCAACACTGCATGTGGCATGATAATCGCATAATAATTGGCCAGATTACGGCGCTGCATTTTGAGGAATTTCTCCTTTTGCAAACAGAATCGGTATTTTTCTCATTATTTGTAGTTTTATTAATATGTTGGAATTTTTCTTGAAATGCCAAATAAAATGGAAATTTGCAAAAAAAGACTAAAGTATGTAAAGTTTTTACCGATAATATAATTAAATCGTAATAAATTTGACACGCAGAAGCCAGTGGATTAGAATTATTGTGAATAATGACTGTTGCACGATCATAAAGATTGTGAAATAGTAAGATTTATAGGAGACTGCGGAAAATGGAAATTACCCCGAAAGACTCGGTTAATATTGACTCATATGTAAACCAGGTTCAGGATAAAGATAAGGTTGATGCGACATCTGAGCAGCCGGAAAAACAGCAAACCAAAGCAGATACCGTCGTGCTTTCAGATATGGCCAAAACAGTCCAGGAGGCACAAACACAATTGGAATCAATTCCGGATGTTCGGGAGGAGAAAGTGGCCGAGCTGAGAGAACAGGTTGAAAACGGCACCTATGAAATAGACGCAGAGAAAATAGCCGATAAAATGCTGAGAGATTCCCTGTTAAACGATTTGACCTAACCGTTTAATATAACAAACACATAAAAGCACAAAGGCGATTTAGGGATGATCCTAAATCGCCTTTTTTGTGCCTAATTTTCAATAATATCAAGCTACAAATACCCTCTATAGATTAGATCAGCCCCTTTTTCAATCAGTTTCAGACCCTGTAACGATCCTTTGACATTTTCCACACGTCCGTTTGATATGAGATCATTAACGGCGTTTTGATCTGAGCGTTTCTTGCTTAGACTTCAGATAAATCCTCCTGGACTACTCAATGCTGCAGTTTAGACAGTAAGCATATAATCCGGCAGGATCGTTGGCGCGCAAAATAAGATCGATTTCAGTATCGATAACGTTATCATACACTCTTTTTACCGGATGATCCGCCGGGTTCAATGTGGCCAAGACCCCGGTAATTAATCGATTGAGCTGTCTAATCAACCGCTCTCGGGTGGTTAAGGGCTGCGTGATGTAAGTGACTTCATAATCTTTCAAATCCACCCTTTTAGCGACGGCACTGATGACATCTTGCAGGCTGCCAATTTCATCGACCAATCCCAGTTCTTTCGCTGTGGTTCCGGCCCACACGCGCCCCTGGGCGATTTTCTCCACCGTTTCCGGCTCCATATTCCGGCCTTCAGCGACCCTTTGAATGAAACGCCGATAGCCCTGATCAATGATCTGACGCATCGATTGGGCAACCAGATCATTCAACGGCCGGCTGGGATCAAAAGCATCTGAAAGTTTTGTGGTACCCACGCCATCACTGGTGATCCCTAAAGATTTCAAGCTTTTTTCAAAAGTCGGGAAGGCGCCCCAAATCCCGATCGAGCCGGTAATCGTTGTCGGCGTCGCCCATATTTGATCTGCGGGTGCGGCCATCCAATATCCGCCGGATGCAGCAATTGATCCCATGGATACGAAAACAGGTTTGCCGGCCTGGCTGGTCAGCTCGATCTCTCTGCGAATCACTTCAGAGGCGGTGGCACTGCCGCCGCCACTATCGACGCGAACCACCAAAGCCTTTATTTGATCATCTTCACGTGCGCGAACGACCAAGTCCGCCATTGTATCACCGCCGATTCTACCGGCCGGTTGCTCTCCGTCCATGATGACACCACTGGCAACAATAACGCCAATTTTGTCATGATGCGCCGCGCTTTCCTTCAGGGCAGGACGGATGTGACGTAAGTATTTATCAAATGCAATCTGTTTGAAAGTAGGGTCGTCTTTGTCTTTGCCAACGCGTTCAATCAGTTCCTCGCGAACCTCATCACGGGTTTTCAACTCATCCACCAGGCCGAGGTTTAACGCCATCACGGCCGCATCCCCATCGGCTTTTGCCAGATGATCCGGAATATTATTGATATAATCATCCAGGCTTTGCGGATTCAAACCCCGCTTCTGTGTAACAACGATTTTGTAGTAATCCCATAAAATATTGAGCCAGGCGCGGTTGGCTTCTTTTGCGTATCTGGACATGCTGTCACGCAAAAAGGGTTCCACGGCCGATTTATATGTGCCGGCTTTAAAGACATGAAATTGTATTTTTAATTTGTCCAGGGCTGCTCTGTAATACTTTCGATAAAGGCCGAAACCGTGCAGCACCACCCCGCCCATGGGGTTCAAATAAAGCTTGTCTGCATGGGCAGCCAGATAATATTGATGTTGATTGAAGTAATCACCAAAGGCGAAAATTGGCTTGCCGCTATTTTGGAATCGCTCAAGACCCGCCCCTATGGCCTGAAGTTTGCTGATACCGGCACCTTTCATTTTTCCGAGGTCAAGGACCAGCACTTCTATGCGCTCATCCTCTTTTGCAAAATCGATTACATCGATAAGGTCTTTCAAAAGCGTCTCGTCTCTGGCGGCTTCCCCGAAGATGTCGCTGGAGAGAACGGTTTCGCTTTTTTGTTCCACGATATTGCCTTCGGGGGATAGAATCAGCGCAACGCCTTCAGGCACATCCTCATCGCCGTCAAAAAAAACCACGGCAATCAAAAAAACGACGATTAAGAGAAATAACAGATTGCCGACAATACGACGCAAAGCAGATACACTGTTCCAAAAAAGGCTTAAAAATCGTCGGATTTTGCCTGGGGGCTTGTTCATGACGTTACCGCCTAAAATATTTTATTGAGTCAATATTAACGTATTGTTCTAGATGGTCATTTTTAAAAACAATTACGAAAACACGAAATATAAAAAGCACGAAATATTATCATTTTTATTTTTTCGTATTTTCATTCTTTTGTGCTTTCGTGATAAAGAAATCTTCATTTTTTGTTCTGGTCCATTTGTATTCAAATTTCTGTATATAAAACCTAAATATAATATAAACCAATTTAAAAGTTCTGCATAGCCTGTTTAAATAAAAAAATAGGGCAACCTAAAAAGTCGCCCTATTTTTCGTTGTCGCTGGTTAATCGTAGCGTTCAGCAATTGAAAGATGAATTATTTAGTGAATCGTGATGTTTTTGGGTTTTTGCTTCTCAGGTTTGGGCACTTCAATTTTCAGCAGGCCGTCCTTGAAATCTGCTTTGATCTTGTCCGAATCCACATCAGCCGGCAGGCTAAAAGTGCGCTGGAATTTTCCGTAAGCCCTTTCGCGACGATAATAATTTTCCTCTTTGACTTCATTGTCATAGGTGCGCTCACCACTGAGTGTCAAAACCCGATCTTTCACGTCAACTGCGATGTCCTTTTTATCAATTCCGGGAAGTTCCGCTTTGATGACAACTCTGTCATCCTCATCATACATATCCACAACCGGATGCCAGGTTCCCAGGCTCAGATCTTCATCCGACCGGCTGGGTCGGAAAAAGGAATCATCAAACAGATGATTGAATCGATTCTGTAATGTATTCATTTCTCTCCAGGGATTCCATCTGACTAAGTTCATCATTTTAATTCCTCCTTGCATTAGATTTAGTTAGTTTTACTCTCAGAATATTATTAATTCTTTTTATGACCAGTATAATATATACGATTTTGATGTTGTCAATATATTAACTTAATTTTTTTATTGCATTACTATAAATATGTATTAGATTAAAGTAATGAAATGAACCGATTCCAATATTCAGGTGATTTAGGGGGGGGTCCCGAATGGAAATTAAAGAGAATCTAATGATTATGAACGATATCGCGCTGCCGCAGCCTTCTTCAGGGGACCTAAGAGGCCGGCAATCGGTGAGGGCGACATTTAAGCTGTCTGCCCAAGCCATTGATATCATTAGTATTGTATCGATCCATCTGGGTATAAAGCAAAAATCTATTTTCGACCATTTAATGGAAGATGACCAATCCCTGACTGTTATTGCGCAGGAAGTTGACCCCCAACGGATCAATGCCCTGGAACGGATCCAAAAAACTTTTGTCATCAGCCGCAAGACGCTGTTGGCCCTGGAAGAAGCAGCCAAACAATTTAACACTTCCCGGGATGTACTGGTTGAATCGTCAATTCAACGGCTGTTGCCGATCATATATCGGGAACAGGAAAAACATGATAAACGTAAAAAAATCTTAAATAATATCAATCGGTTTTGGGCCCAGGGGGCAA